>NZ_JAVJQP010000026.1:0-25624 GCF_040218875.1 Coleofasciculus sp. D1-CHI-01 | reverse complement strand
ATTGACATTCCCCCTTTGACCAGGTATAGCGCTCGTACACGCAGCTCTTGACTATATGCGATCGCCATCAGAACTTATCTGTGTCCTATCTCAACTTACTCTATTCTAGAGTGTAAATACGCCAGCGCGTAGCGCTATATTTAACAAAGTGTTGGCAGATTTCGCGCAACACTTTAACATCGGTAGGAAAAAGCAGGTAATCTTAGTTGTTGATCAAGCTGGCTGGCATACCAGAGCTTACGATAAACTGCCAATCACGGTTTGGAATCATCCGTCGGCGTGTGATCGCTCTTCGTATTTCACCTTCTCAGATCATGGCTGCCCGATCACAGTTTTGGCTCATATCAAAACCACTTAAACAACCTCACCCTTAATCTGAAGTTCCGCCAAGCCAAAAGTCTTGCACGGCCTCACTGTGCGGCTTGGCGCGATTTTTTAATTACTGTACTTATTTACAATCGCGCTCAAACCATTGCGGTATAAGGCTAAAGCTTGGGTGCAGTATAGCAACCGCCACAACGGTTAGGACACTAAACGTGCATCGACACAATAAGCGGCATTCACTGGATGCGATATCACCTGTCAGGGACGCGATCGCACATCCTAAGTTTGAGATGTGGTGTGATAGTTATCGCTGTTGTATCACTTTCGCTTGGGCTAAGGTTGAAACCCTTACATTCCGATTTATATTATGGGTGATTTGCCGGACATGATATAAAACCCAAATCTTGTCTACATTCCAACCTCATGCAGCAAGCCCTATATATACAGCTCTATTTTGTGATAAAAACCACTCGACTAGGCTGGCAGAGATAACTCACCAGTAAAAATAATGCCCTGGCTCCCTCAGTTTTCGGAAATAGTGGGAAACTTATGCCGAAAAGGTCTAGTGTCTGAAGTTCTATAATACACAATCCAGTCAAGTTCTACATCTGGCTATCTTTAGAAAACTATATCTACCATCGGATCAAAAGTGCCGCTGGCAATATCGACCGAGGCGATTATATCCGATTGTCTAAAACTCAAAACTATATTAATAACACTTCCTCCCGCACTAATAAAATCATAGTCATCTAACCCTGATCCTCGATCTGCTAGCTGAATCTCATCTGTACCAGCTTCAAAGTCTGTTATATTTGCCTGACCAACTCCTGCATAGTATATTTCAAAGCCAGTTTGCCCCACGATGAACCTATCTACTCCACCATTGCCTGTCAAGGTATCAGTATCGCCAGTTTGTCTAGCACCTACTTGGTGACCGCTTAAGGTATCATTTCCCTCACCGCCGACCAAGAAATCATCGCCAAAGCTACCGGAGAGTTGGTCATTATTCTCACCCCCATCTAGCTCATCATTTCCATTCCCGCCGTCGAGGATGTCATCTCCCGCCCCCCCACGTATCACATCATCGCCACCGCCGCCGTTGAGAGTATCCAAACCACTATTGCCTTCAAGGTTGTCAATTCCCCTCCCTCCGTCAAGGATATCATCGCCATCGCCACCAACTAGATTGTCGTTGCCACTCCCGCCATTGAGGCTATCATCTTCAGTTCCCCCATCTAGCTCATCATCACCACCTTCGCCAATGAGAGTATCCTCACCAGCACCTCCGATGAGAGTATCATTCCCTTGAATTCCAAAACCATCGCCTCTGTCTCCCACGAGTTCGTCATCGCCATCACCACCTTCAAGACGGTCATTATCATTGCCCCCAGTTAAGGTGTCGTTGCCAGTATTGCCGATGAGAATATCATCACCCACCAATCCTGCCAGGGTACTGTTGATGCCAGCATTTGCCGTAATTTGGTTGTCTTGATTGTTGCCGATGCCTTCGTTGGCGTTAAACCAGAGAAGCAGGTTCTCGATTGAATCAGGTAGAGTATAGCTTGTCGTGTTACTACCGGGAAAGCCATCTCCACCAATCCGAACCGTATCTATTCCACCACTATCAAATACAGTGTTAGTAGGAGCCAGGTCAATATAGAAGTCATCACCTTCGCCTCCATTCACCACGGCTGTCTGACTCGCAGGACGCATAGTATCATTGCCTGCACCACCTTCGATGTAAGCTTGACCACCGATGATAACGTTATCAAGTGCATTACCTTTAAGAGCGTTACTGCTCCCACCTCTTACATTTTCTAGGTTGTTACCTAGTTTATAGCCATTGGCTGGAGCATTAATAACAATAACAAGGTCAGTACCTTGGTTGGATTCTTCAATGACCACATCACCGACATCGCTGACGTTATATATATCATCACCATCGCCCCCAACCATAGTATCTGCTCCGGCTAGACCAATTAGTATATCATCAGAATCACCGGGATCAGCAATTATTGAGTCATCCCTTGGGGTACCCCATAGTGTACCTGTTCCTCTTATTTCTGCCATTCTTCTTTCCTGCCTCTAGGCTTTCCAATTGTATATACACATAAGAGTCAACTTAGTTTATATAGCAATCCTAAATAGGATGCAACAAGCGAAATGCTCGAAACCAAGGTATAGCAAGGGTTTCATTTTGAAAATTGCCACAACCTAAATAGGATTGCTATAGTTGACTTATTACGAGTGGAACCTCAAAATTACAAGATATATGTATTCTTCAATACCCAACTCCCTATTAGCATGCCCTTAAGTCCTTTTTTTTCAGTTGTAATACCAACATATCACCGCAATGACTTGTTGGTAAAGTGTCTTGATTGCCTAGCGCCTGGAAGGCAGACTTTGTCAGCCGATCAATACGAAGTAATTATCACTGATGATGGTTCTCACGCAACTGCGGAAAAAATAGTACTAAAGTACTATACTTGGGCAAAATGGGTGGCAGGTTCAAGTTTAGGACCTGCTTGTAACCGAAACAATGGGGCTAAGTATACTCAGGGAGAATGGCTAGTTTTCACAGATGATGACTGTTTGCCTGATCCTCAATGGTTAGAAGCTTATCGGAAAGCGATAGCTGCTCAGACAGCTTGCTTAGTTTTTGAAGGGCGAGTCTACGTGGAACGTCCTAGACGCAGCTTTGGAGAAACCGCACCCGTCAATGAATCAGGAGGGTATCTCTGGTCATGCAATTTTGCTATTCATAGGCAGTTATTTGAATTTTTAGGCGGTTTTGATGAGCGATTCCCCTACGCAGCGATGGAAGACGTAGATTTGCGACTAAGAATTACAAAAAGTAAACATAAATTTATTTTTGTCAAAGAAGCGGCTGTTTGTCACCCTTGGCGCTATAAAGGAAACTGGAAACAGCTAAAAAAGCGCCAAGAATCAGTTTTGCTATACTTATCAATTCACCCCGATCAATTCACACACCTCAATTATCGCTTTTTTATAAAGAGCTTTATCCGCACTGTTATGACAGCATTAACTTCCGTCCGTCAATTAAACTTTTATGAAATAAAAGAAGTTTTTGAACAAAGCATTTACTTTTTACGAATGTCTATTTTTGTCGTAATTAAGAGTTTTCTTATCTTATGATCCAATAAAGTAAACAATTTTATCCAACTCGATTAATAGAGATTGTACATGAATCGGAAAATCCCCAAAAAACCGAAAGACAATTGCCCATTGAATGTAAATTATTCCATAGTATTGGGTTGCCCTCGTTCAGGAACTACATTTCTGATTAGAGGACTTGAAGCTTTGCCAAATTCCGAATGCATTTCCGGCTCTCATTTACCTGTTTCTATTCCTCATATCATTAATTTTCCTTTAACTGAACCACTCAAACAAGTTTTGGCGTTTGGATTTGAACATTCATTACTCAACTACTTAAATAGTGCGACTAACAGTCAATGGTTAGTCTTATACAAATGGCTAAAAGGAAGTACCCATATCAACGAATTGATTCAGGCGATACAGCGTAGGCGAAAGGTTGAACGTCTAATTTACAAAGAGCCTTTTTTGGGATTTTCTCCAGAATTTACCTATGAATCTCTCCCCAATTGTCGAATCATTCACATCTACCGAGATGGTCGAGATTGTGCTAACTCGCTTGTTCGCAGTTATAATATACTGACTGATGAAAAATTGAAAGACTTACGCACAGCAGAAATGCCCTTGGGTCGCCCCTATGATCATCGTTACGTACCTTGGTGGGTTGAGGAGGGAAGGGAAGAGGAATTTATTGCTTGTACTCCGTATGTACGAGCAATCTGGATGTGGAAAGAGATAGTTCGTCGTTGTCATGATTTTTTTTCCCGTCCGGAGATCATTGCTAGTGATCGGGTTTTGTGGCTAAAGTATGAAGATTTTGTAAATGAGCCACTAAAGTACGGAGAAATTGTGGTAAAATTTCTGGGCTGTACAATGAATAATAGACTGCAAAAAAAATTAAAACAGGCTAGTAACCGTTCAATTGGAAGTTACCAACGACGTGATCCAAGAGAAGTTGAAGCTGCCGAGAAAATAGCCAAGGTGGAACTTGAACTTTATGAATATCTTTAATGATAATAAATTGATAGTTTTTACTCATATACCGAAAACCGCAGGCACTTTTTTGCTGAATAAAGTTATTGCTCATAGCTTGCCATCTGAATGTTGTTTAAGATGTGCAGGTTTCAAAAGTTTTATTTTTACTAATAAATATAAATACTATTTTTTCTCAGGTCATATTCCTTATGGATTTCACCACTTTACGAACAAGCCAATACAATATATCACTTTTCTCAGAGACCCTCTTGAACGAGCGGTTTCCTATTACTATTCAATTAAAGAAGTAGACATAAATATGTACAAGCATCCGTTTCGAGATTATGTAGACTCGTTAACACTGAAGCAGTTTTATGAAAATAGAAGATTTCAAAATATACAAACTAGATTCATTGCTGGTTACTTCAGCGAAAAATTATATTCTATTAGACATACAAAGAGTTTGGATGATTTTATTCTCAAAAAAGCAAAAAGCCATTTAATCAACCATTATATTTGGGGAATTGTAGAGAAACTCCCAGAATCTCTGGAACTTTTTCACAAACGATTTGATTGGAAACAAACGGTCGATACAGTTGCCTATAGAAAGACAAAGGACAGACCAAAAGTTTCAGATCTAGACGGGGAAACACTTCAAACTTTGAGGCGAACTCATATGCTCGATTTACATTTGTATGATTTTGCTTTACACAGATTTGATGACCAGTAGATAAATTAAATTGACAAATTCAAGTTTCATTGGAAAACTACAAACTAATGGTAATTATCCAAATTGTCCCTCGCCTGCTCCCAGCAATTGACGGTGTAGGAGATTATGCCCTTAATCTCGCTTGCCAACTCCGTAAAGATTTTGACATTACCACCCTTTTTTTGGTTGGCGATCCCACTTGGACAGGAAACTCAGAAATTGAAGGATTTCTTATAAGCAAAATAACTGAACGTTCTGCTAATAATCTGTTATCATTGTTGCCAAGCGATAAAAGTACAGTTCTGTTACACTATGTTGGTTACGGCTATGCCACTCGGGGTTGTCCATTCTGGTTAGTAGATGGATTGCAACGTTGGCGAACCGCAAATGCCAATCACCATTTAGTGACCATGTTCCATGAACTTTATGCTTCTGGACTACCCTGGACAAGTGCCTTTTGGTTATCGCCATGGCAAAGAAACTTAGTAGCATGTTTGGCGAGGTTGAGCGATCGGGCTATCACCAGCAAACAACTCTATGGAGATATTCTGCACAAGCTAAGCAAAAGCCAACATACCCACATTTCTGCCATACCTGTCTTTTCCAATGTAGGGGAAGCAAAAAACTTGCTCCCCTTAGCCAAGCGTCAGAGGCGTTTAGTTGTGTTTGGAGGGCGTAATAGAAGATTAAGGATTTATCAACATTCGCTAGCCGTATTAAGTCGAACTTGTAAGATGCTAAAAATTAAGGAAGTCGTAGATATTGGAGCAGCAACGGGACTCACTTTATCTCCAGTGAATGGAGTACCAATAGTGGAAATAGGACAGCAATCTGCATCCGTAATTACCACTATTCTGTCACACTCCTTAGCAGGATTTTTGGATTACAGTCCCGACTTTCTGTCAAAATCAACTATTTTTGCTGCTTACTGCGCTCATGGTATGCTACCTGTTAATATCTGCTGTACTACCTTACCCGTCGATGGAATAGAATCAGAAAAACATTACTGGATTCCTAATGGACAGGCAAAGGGATTGCAGAATAAAGTTCAGGTGATCGCTAATAACGCCTATACTTGGTATCAAAACCATAACTTATCTGTACAAGCGAAAATCTTTGCCACCTATATTGTTAATTCTTAATGACTAAGCAAAAGCCGTTGAATTCCGGGCAAGCTAAAACTGAACTGGTTGTCATTATGAACTCGTTTAACAGATTACCCCTGTTGCGCGAGGCGCTTCTTTCTGTGAGTCAAGTCCTTGAGCATACTCCGATACGGTCAGCGATTATCGTTTTTGAGGCGGGTTCGACAGACGGTAGTGTTGAGTTTATTGAAAACTTTTCAGGATACAGTCAAGACATACAGATTATTTGTCTGCATCCTGGAAGAGATATGGAACATTCATTTAGTGTAGGCTGTAATCACTCTGTACAATTTGCTGCCCAACAATTCCCAAAACTCAAGTGGTGCTTCTTTTTTGAGACAGATAATTTAATGACTAATGAGATCGCTTTATCGATTGCTGTAAAACTTCTTGAAACTGAAGAGCAGTTAGCGGCTGTTGGCTTTACAGTTGAACGATATGATGGACAAAAGACGGGTTTTGGTCACTGCTTTCCGACACCTTTAGCGTTCCTTGTTGGGCAGCAACTATCTCAGGCGCTAGGTCTAGACAATATGCCTATTAAGCAGTGGTATCACTTTGCAGATTACCGCTGGAGTTTTTGTGATATTGTTTTTACGAGTCCGCTCTTGGTAAAATATTCAGCATGGCAATCTATCGGCGGCATGGATACAGTCAAATTTCCTTATTCAGATTGCGATTCTGATTGGTGTTGGAGGGCTTACGAAAAGGGGTGGCGTGTAGCTGTTTTAGACATACCTGGAGTTATTCACGACAACCGAAATCAATCCTCTGCCTGGTCAGGAAACCGAGTCATTGACTTTCATCAGGCAAGGTTTGGTTTGCTACTCAAACATAGGGGGAATTGGATAGCTACTATAAAACTGATGTTATTTTTGAGACATTGCTTAGAATTTTTAATACTTATTTTCTTGTCATTTCATGACCAACGAGCTAAGAAATCTCTAAATCAGCGAATAATTTTAATAAATACCGTTTTTAAGAATTATAAAATTAAAATTCTATGAACAAATTAATCGATGCCATTCACTGGAAAATCAAACAAAAATATTCACAGCTTCGATGTTATTTAGGAAGAGGATATTATATTTGGGAGATTGAGGATAAGATTTGGTTTATTTCACGAAAGGGAAATGCTTTTTCTCATGTCCTCTATGTTTGCAAAGGGCATGAAAAAATTGAAATGAAGTGGTGTCGTTCTTGGATTGAAGTTGGAGGTTCAGATCAATCAATTATCGATTGTGGAGCTAATATAGGTTACTTTTCTGCTGTGCTTGCTCAAGCTTGTTCCCTTAATCATATTCTGGCTGTAGAAGGAAATGAGGCGACAGCACAGTTGTGCCAAGAAAATTTTGATATTTTGGGGATAAAAAATGTTACTCTAGTAAAAGCTGTTCTCGCCGCTAGCTCTAATGAGAATTATTTTATTCCGGATAAACCGGGACGAGAACCATGGCAGCAAGCAATTAAAGTTGACCATTTATCTAATAGAGTCCACACAACAACTCTAGATGAACTTGTCAAGCAATATAAGCTTAAGCCCAGTTTAATAAAAATTGATTGTGAAGGATTTGAGACATTTATTATCAAAGGTTCAACGTCATTACTGGGTTGTATACGACCTGCTTTTATGATTGAATGTAATGATAAAGCATTGATGTCATCTGGAACAAGTAGGTCAGAACTTTTTAAATTAATGCTAAATTTTAATTATAAATTATTTTATTTAGAAAGCTTTGACAGTATAAAATCAAGACTTGGGTCAAAAATAGATGAAAATTTCCGCTCTTGTGAATTCAATTTTGCGGCTATACCAAATGATAATTTAAATCTAGAAAAATGGCAAAAAACTCTGGTTTTATTGAGAAAGTAAAAGGCGAACTCATGTTCTCGATTTACATTAAATATATGAAATTAATTAATTATATTAAGCGACCAGAATATATTTTTAGACCCCTTCAAATATATCGTCGAATTTTACATTCACAAAAAAAAAATACCGATAATTTTGAATATGTTTATCTACCGTGGGATGTAGAAATAAAAGTCTGCCCTCACGAAGTGATTGGAAGATCACTATGGACAGTTGGTATCTATGAATTGAGTGTAACTGAAGTTCTTTGGAGACTCATTGATCAAGGTGAAATTGCCATTGATGTTGGTGCTAATATTGGCTATATGACCAGTATTATGGCAAAAAAAGTTGGACAACAAGGCAAAGTATGGTGTTTTGAGCCACAGGCAGATATCTATAAACAATTATCTGAAAATATCAAGAATTGGCAAGTTAGTCTAAACTGGAATCATATCCGATCTTATCGATTAGCACTTTCTAATAAAATTGGTGAAGGAACACTCGTCAGACCAAAAAATTTTATTAATAACAGAGGGACAGCATATATTAAACTATCTCAGGGTTTTGTTAATAAAGATGAAGCAATCCATGCCGATTTAGTGGAGTTATCAACCTTAGATAAAATCGCAGATACACAAGAAAAACTAGGAATTATGAAGATTGATGTTGAAGGTCATGAGCTTGAAGTACTAGAAGGTGCAATTAATTTACTCAAAAATTATAAGATCCGTGACATCATCTTTGAAGAACACAATAATTATCCTACTCAGGTCACTCAATTCTTAGAAAAGTATGGATATGTCATCTTTAGAATCACTAAGGGATTATGGAAGCCATGGCTGAAATCCCCAATGAGGCAGATTACACAGCAGTATTGGGAACCAGTAAACTACCTGGCAACACTGGAGCCTGAACGAGCTATTTATCGTCTACAGAAGAGAGGATGGAACTCACTCTATAACGCTAACTTGTAACGCATTTTCAATTACTTATTCAGTTTACTGCAAAGAGGGAGGTATAATAGTTGAGGATTTTTCTATTCTATTAGGTTAGTTTAAATGCCAACCAGCTTAGCTATGATTAACATTACATAAAAAGAGTTCTATTTGAATAGTATGAAAATTCTTATCTATTCACCCTTATTTTATCCAAGTATTGGTGGTTTAGAAACAGTGGTTTTTATTCTGGCTCATGAGTTTGTCAATCAGGGAAATGAAGTTAAATTAGTTTCCAAAATACCAGCAAAAAACTCTAAATTATTGCCGTTTGAAGTAATACGAAAACCTAATCCCAAAAAACTATTATTACTCGCTCATTGGTGCGATGTCTATTTTCAGCCAAACATTAGTCTCAAAGGAATTTGGCCATTGTTGCTGAACCCAAAACCCTGGATTGTTGCCCATAATAATTGGTATACTCGATCAGATTGCAGTTTAGGTTTGCAGGACTATTTAAAGCATTTTCTTATTCGATTTGCAACGGGAATTTCAGTCAGTCAGGCTGTAGCTGATCATGTGTCCACTCCATCGACAGTAATTCCCAATCCTTATCAGGAAGAAATATTTTATGAAATGCCGGAAATTACTCGTGACAAAGAACTTATATTTTTGGGAAGATTAGTATCTGACAAGGGAGTAGATTTGCTTCTAGATGCCTTGGCTAGTCTCAAACATCGGGGACTAACTCCTAGATTATCAATTATAGGCAGTGGTCCAGAAGCACCTAAACTACACCAACAGGTTAAACAATTAGATATCGTTGAGCAAATCGATTTCTTGGGAGTAAAAGTTGAACATGAGTTAGCTCAGTTACTCAATGCTCATAAGATTTTAGTAATACCATCTCGTTGGCAAGAACCTTTCGGAGTTGTGGCACTTGAGGGAATTGCCTGCGGTTGCGTGGTTATCGGTTCTGAGCAAGGAGGACTCAAAGATGCAATCGGTCTTTGCGGTATGACTTTCCCAAATGGTGATGTAAAAGCATTAACTCAAGTTCTAGTGGAACTATTGACCAATCTTGATAAATTATCAACTTATAGGGAAAAATCAGAATCCCATTTGTATTATCATAAAAAGGCAGTAGTAGCAAAAGAATATTTACAAGTCTTTGAGAGGGCAATTTCGTGCAACAGCTAATTGGTCTGCTGGCTCTTGTGGGCATAATTTATATCTCATTTCTTGACTGGCGTCGGGCGGTTAAGACTGTGTTAGTGATTTCGGTGCTTGAAGGAGCAATCCGAAAATGGTTGTTACCAGATGTAAGCGACTTGATTTATTTTTTGAAAGATATTATTCTTTTTACTGTTTATATTAATTATTCTACATTTTTAATAAAAAAGAGGAAATTAAAAACAAAAAATAAAATTATTAATATCTTAATTGTATTAGTGTCAGGCTGGTGTATTTTTCAAGGGTTAAATCCAAGTTTAGGTTCCCCTATTGTAGGATTATTTGGATTAAGGGGTTACATTTTTTATATTCCTTTGATGTGGATAATACCAAATTTATTTCAATCAAAAGACGAACTCTATAATTTTTTGCGTTATTTTTTATTGCTAGTCATTCCTGTAGGTCTATTGGGAATAGCTCAATTTTTTAGTCCTGCTTCAAGTCCACTGAATGTCTACGCTCCTGGAGAAGTAGCAGATGTCGCTACATTTGGAGTAACATCTGCTACCCGAGTAACCGGAACTTTTTCTTACCTCAGTGGTTACTCTGTCTATCTCTTATTTTGTTTTGGTTTGCTAATTCCTTTGCTTAACATTAGCCAGATAAATTTATGGAGATGGCTATCAATTGCTGAACTATTTTTAGTTATCATTAATGCTTTTATGACTGGTTCTCGCGGCGTAGTGATTGCTATCATTTTATTTTTAGTTTGCTATCTAATGGCTAAGGGATTAGTTCAACCGACGAAAGTGCTGCGTTTAATACAAAAACTTATAGTTCCAAGTGTTATTGTGACTCTAGCCGCTGCTATCTGGTTTCAGCCAGCTATCGAAGCTTTTTGGTTACGCACAACATCAAATAAGGACATACCTGCACGTATTGTCGGTAGTTTCATAGAACCCTTTGAGTTTATGCAATATAAACAAATAGATGGCTATGGCACAGGTTCAACCCATCAAGCTACGCCTGCACTTCGCAGAGTTTTTGATTTGCCAAGCGGTGAATTTATTCCCACCTATTACGAATCGGAAATGGGACGAGTTGCTCTAGAACTCGGTCCCATTGGTTTTATCCTTTGGTATGGACTAAGAATTAGCTTGCTTGTTGAGCTTTGGCTTGTATTCTGCAAACTACAAAGACCTTGTCTACAGGAGTTAGCTCTTGCAGCCTTCCTTATCCATGTTCTCCAGCTCAATGGTCAGCTTGTTTTTCATCATACCTTTTCAGTCTACTATTGGTTTCTCAGTAGCTTTATTTTTCTGTTACCTCGACTGGAACAAATCGAGAATTGGCAACAATATCTGTTAAAGCAAAATGTCCCAACCGCGTATTTCCCTGATTCACCCTACCAGTAATCCATTTTCCCGCAATGCTGCCCTTGCCCTGTCAAAGGTAGACTTGCTCCATGAAATTATTACCACTACTGCTTATAATCCACAAACACCTCTCAATCGCTTCTTAAACCTATTACCCTCAAAAATGAGTAACTGCATTGTTCGTGAACTGGAACGGCGTACTTGGATTCCTCCTCATGGAGTACCAATACGAACTCATCCCTGGCAAGAAGTTCTACGGGTAGCACTGGTAAAAGCCGGTCTGAGTCAACGTTTAGGTTTTGGGCGACAAGGACCTATCGATTGGGTTTATGCTTCCCTAGATCGCCACGTTGCTCAGTATCATTTACAACACCTTGATGCTGTCTACGCCTACGAAGATGGTGCAGCTACCACTTTCCAAACTGCCAAGCAAAGGGGTATCCTCTGTTTATACGATTTGCCTATTCCCTTTTACCGTCTGAGCCGAGCTATCCAATTAGAAGAAACTGAACGATTTCCAGAGTTAGCACCTGCATTTCGAGCAATTCAGGAGCCTTCTTGGAAAATTGAGCGTAAGGAGCAGGAAGTCTGCCTAGCTGATCATATATTTGTAGCATCTTCATTAACTAAAAAATCATTACTAGAGGTTGGTGTAAAACATGAAAATATCAGTGTTATTCCCTATGGTGCGCCAATTGAATATTTCCAACCAAAACCCAAAAATGAGTACCTATTCCGAGCCTTATTTGTGGGGCGTGTAGGTCCTCGCAAGGGCGTTCACTATTTATTGAATGCTTGGCGAGAGTTGCAACTACCTGATGCTGAGTTATTGTTAGTTGGGATTAACGAATTTCCAAAAGATTGGCTCGCTCAGTACAGTGATTTCTTTCGCTATATTCCCTCAGTACCTCATACTTCATTGAATGAATACTATAGTTCTGCGAGTATCCTGGTTTTTCCATCGCTGGTAGAAGGTTTCGGGCTAGTGCTTCTAGAGGCAATGGCTTGTGGTATACCAGTGATTGCCACAACTAATACAGCTAGTTCTGATATCCTTAGAGATGGTGTTGAAGGTTTCATTATACCGATTAGGAATGTAGAAGCGCTCAAAGAAAAGCTAGAATGGTGCTATAGCCATGCCCAAGAGTTAGCTGATATGGGACGAGCCGCTCGTCATAGAGCTGAAGAACTTACTTGGGACTTATATCACAAAAGATTGGCAAGTAGTGTGCAAGAGATTTTACTGAAGCGAAATAGTTAGCTAGTCAGAGTTAAATTATTTAAATAAATCTACTCATGAATAAATCTGTAAAAAATAAAGAATTTCATCTATGGTTTCCAAATATGTTTGAATTCAAAGGTGGAATTCAATTATACTTGGCTATTTTGCTAAAGGCATTACAGCAATTAGGGATGAATGTTAGTTATCATGTTTTCCTTAAACACGATACTTGTGCTTCTCCAGATGCATCTTTTTCAAGAGATACCCGATTTGACTGCTCTGGTACTTGGTCACTGCCTTTACGGACATTTATATTTGCAACTAAAATTCTCGGATATGGACTCGGACGACATCCTAACTTAGTCATATCAGGTCATCTCAATTTCACACCAGTTGCCTATTGGTTGAAATGTATCATTGGTGTTCCCTACTGGGTAATAGTTTATGGTATAGATGCCTGGAATATTGAGCGTCAAAACCTAAAAGTTGCTCTAGCTCATGCAGAACGCATTCTTTCAATCAGCAATTACACTCGTGCTCGCCTCCTCAAAGAACAAAATCTTGACCCAAATAAAATTCTACTTTTGCCATGCACATTTGACCTAAATCGCTTTAAAATTTCTCCCAAACCTCAACATCTTCTGAACTATTATGGACTGACGGCTAATCAGCCCATTATTCTAACAGTTGCTAGATTGGATCGTACTAAACGATACAAAGGATATATTCAAATCCTTAAGGCACTGCCAGAGATTCGGCGTCAGATTCCCCAGGTTCACTATATCCTAGTTGGCAAGGGAAGCGATCGCGCCCGCATTGAACAACTCATCACCAACCTCAACCTCCAAGATTGTGTCACCTTAACTGGGTTTGTTCCTGATGAGGAATTGTGTGATCATTATAATCTTTGTGACGTGTTTGCTATGCCCAGCAAAGGCGAGGGTTTTGGCATCGTTTACCTGGAAGCCCTAGCTTGTGGTAAGCCTACCATCGGTGGTAATCAGGATGGGGCAATCGATGCACTTTGTCAAGGAGAATTGGGTGTCTTGGTCGATCCTGATAATATAGGTGAGATCACCCAAACCATCATTCAAATCGTGCAGGGTATCTATCCCCACCCCCTCATATATCAACCTGAAGTGTTGCGCCAGAAAGTTATTGATACCTATGGGTTTGAGCGCTTTAAACAAACTTTGGCAGAATTACTCCAAACAACGGAACTGGGAGTTCAATAGGTGAGAGTTTTACACGTTATTCCCTCCGTTAGTCCACCTTTAGGGGGTCCTACACAAGTTGTACTAAACTTAGTTCAAGCATTGCGAGAATGTGGAATTGATGCTGAAATTGTTACCACTAATGACAACGGTGCAACATTCTTAGATGTGCCATTAAATAAACGCATTGAATATGAACAAGTTCCTGTCTGGTTTCTGCCGCGATTTTCTCCACCTCTAAAAGAGTTTATCTTCTCCACAGCGCTCACGCAATGGCTATGGAAACACATTCAAGACTATGACCTCATACACACCCATTATCTTTTCTCCTACGCCTCCACCTGTGCTGCTGTGATCGCTCGCTGGTATCAAATTCCTTATACCGTTCGTACCATGGGTCAACTCAGCCCTTGGGCATTGGAACAAAGTCGGTTCAAAAAACAACTATACACCTTCCTAATTGAGCGTCGCAATCTCAACCGTGCTGCTGCTATTCACTGCACATCAGCTAGTGAAGCCCAAGATGTGCGTAACTTTGGCATTCAAACTCCTACCGTTACTTTACCTCTAGGAGTGAATTTACTTCCAGATTGCCCCGAAGCTAAACAGAATTTACATCATCGTTATAGAATACCGAATCATAAACAAATTGTCCTATTTTTATCACGCCTGCACTATAAAAAGCGTCCCGATTTGTTAATCCAAGCCCTTAGCAAACTCACTGTTCAAAACTATGATTTTCACCTGATATTAGCGGGTTCAGGTGAAGCCGACTATGTAAATCATCTAAAAAAATTAGTCGCCTCTCTTGGTTTAGCCAAATACACATCATTTGCTGGTTTTGTCACGGGTGAAGACAAAAACTTACTCCTCCAAGGTTCTGATATTTTTGTCCTCCCCTCTTTTTCCGAAAATTTTGGAGTAGCAGTAGCCGAAGCTATGGCGGCGGGATTACCCGTGATTGTTACGCCAGGAGTACAAATTTCACCCGAAATTGCCGTAGCCAAAGCGGGGTTAGTTGTGGAGGGAGATGTTGAGACTCTTGCTGATGCGATCGCGACTTTGCTAAACTCCCCTCATCTACGCCATGAACTAGGCGAGAATGGTAAGCGTTTGGTGAGTCATCGATATTCCTGGAAGGTGATCGCTCAAAATCTGATTTCTGTCTATACTGCAATAATCGAGGGGAAACCTTTGCCAGATCATCTCAGTAATTATTGATCAGCCGTCAAATCAGTGACATTTCCCCCTATCCCGCTAGTACAAATAGTCTGGTGAAAATCTGCCGTCATCAATTTAAATGGAGATGCTGTCTAACCAGTGCTACCCTGATCCTGATCCTACTAAGTATCATCCCCCTGCGGCTGGCGATCGCACAATACCAATCCCCTCATCCCCAAGCTATTCTCACCTTAGGCGGTGGGCGCGATCGCGAACGATTCACCGCCCAATTTGCCCAAACTCACCCTTCCCTCGATATCTGGGTTTCCAGTGGTTCGCCCCCAGACGTTCTTTATACTATTTTCCAAAACGCCAATATTCCGATCCAGCGCGTTCATCTTGACTATCGCGCCGTCGATACCGTCACCAATTTTACCTCCCTCGTGGCTGACTTCAAACGCCACCAAATCCAACATATCTACCTAATTACCTCAGACTATCATATCCCTAGAGCCAAAGCGATCGCGACTCTGGTTCTCGGAAGCCAAAGCATCACCTTCACCCCCATCTCCGTACCCTCCAACCAACCCCCTGAATCCTGGCTGCGTATTCTCCGTGACAGCATTCGCGCCCTCCTCTGGATTATCACAGGTCATACTGGCGCTACACTTAAGCCACAATTGATTTCCTTTGTCCTTCGTTATGTATCCTTTGTCCTTGGTTAGTTGTCATATCATTGACTTAAAACGAATGTTATTGACTTAAGATAAATATCGCCAACTTAGACACCAGAAAAGGAATTTCTTTTAAGCTAAAGTAAGAATCAAGCTTATTGGGTAATTCTTTTAACCCGTTTTAACGGGTTTTAGCTTTTAGCCCGAACTTTAGTTCAGGGCTTTAGTCAGGGCTTACCCACCACTATTCATCGCCATCACGATAAAACGCACTACAAAAATCCCCGCCAAAACCCACACCGCGATCGCGACTTCATTTCCTTTCCCCTGAAACCCTTTAATTAAAGGATAAGTAATCAATCCAATCGCCAACCCTTCCGCAATCGAATACGTCAACGGCATCATTAAAATCGTTAAAAATGAAGGAATTGACTCCGCCGGATCATCCCAGTGAATCCCCCGTAAATTCCCAGCCATTAATACCCCCACAATCACCAACGCTGGCGTCGTAGCAAAGGCTGGAATTCCTGACAGTAACGGAATAAAAAATATCGAACCTATAAACAAAACCGCGACAACAACAGCCGTAAATCCCGTGCGCCCCCCTTCCGCAATCCCCGAAGCCGACTCAATATAGGTTGTCACTGTCGAAGTTCCCAAAACTGCCCCTACTGTTGTTCCGACTGCATCCGCCATCAATGCTTGATTCGCCCTAGGCAATTCCCCTTGTTCGTTAATATAGCCCGCCTGCATTCCTACCCCAGTTAGGGTACCTACGGTGTCAAATAAGTCTACAAACAGAAACACAAACAACACCGCCAGGAAATCCCAGCTATTCACCTGATTGATTCTACCCAATCCCGCGATCGCACTCCCAACTAAATCCACAGGTAACTCAGGAATACCGATAATCCCCTGGGGTAAGGGAGACACACCGAGAATCCAGGCTAGCGCCGCTGTTGCCAAAATCCCCCATAGCAGCGCCCCGGTGAGGCGACGGGCGACAAATGCCGAGGTAATTAGGATACCCGCGATCGCAATTAATGTCGAAGGTTGACTCAAATCCCCTAATTTAGTTTTTGTCACCGCATCAGCAGCGATAATTCCCGCCCCACTTAAGGCAATATAGGCGATAAATAAACCAATTCCAGCCGCCGTTGCCCGTTTCAGACAATCGGGGATCGCTTTGACGATTAAATGGCGAACATTTGACAGGGTTAGGGCAATAAAAATCAACCCTTCGATTAAGATAGCAGAAAGGGCAATCCGCCAGTCGATGCCTAATCCCAATACCACCGAGTAGGTAAAAAAGGCATTAAGTCCCATACCGGGGGCAAGGGCAAGGGGGTAATTCGCCCACAATCCCATAACTAGGGTAGCAATTGCCGCAGAAAGTGCTGTGGCGATGACCAATTCATTAAACAAATCTCCTGATGCTTGTAAAAAAATAGCATCGGATAAAATTCCCGGATTCACCACCAAGATATAAGCCATCGTCATAAAGGTGGTGAACCCTGCCAATAGTTCTATGCGGATCGTAGTGTGGTATCGATCAAATTTAAAGAATTTAGCCAGAATACCTGATTGTCTCGGTGGTTGTCCAGACGGATTAGGATGAGACTCGGCTGGATGGGAATGCTCCTGATTTGGATCATGATGACTCATAATTGCCGCCTGAAATACCCTGATAGCCGACTAGATCCCCGACTTCTTGAAGAAGTCGGGGATCTGAGACCAACCCGATTTAACTAGTATTGTATGATTTTTAAGAAAATACTGTCTATCTTATCAAACTATTGGTTCCATTTTGGATTAATCGCTATTTTTTTAGCCTCAGCCCTGCTCCGATTTTGGGGATTGGGTCGATTTAATACGCTGGTATTCGATGAGGTCTATTATGCCAAATTTGCCAATAACTATTTAACCGGAACAGAGTTTTTCAATGCCCACCCGCCCTTGAGCCAATATATTATCGCGATCGGGATGTGGCTGGGTTCTCATTTTCCCTGGGATCAGCAGTCCATGAATGGTTTGGCGGGTTCATTGCGATCGACGTGGAGTTACCGTTGGCTGAATGCGCTCACGGGTTCGTTTATCCCCTTAGTTGTCGCCGGAATTGCCTATCAGCTTAATCGGCGTCGCAGCTATGCGTTAATCGCCGCCTTGTTAGCCGGGGCGGATGGTCTATTTTTAGTTGAGTCTCGCTACGCACTGAATAATGTCTATTTGGTTATTTTGGGATTATTGGGGAATTTATGTTTATTAATCGCACTCAATCAATCTCAGTCGAAACACTGGATAATTTTGGCATTGTCGGGGGCTTTTTTCGGCGCATCGGCTTGTATTAAATGGAATGGGTTATGGTTTTTATTCGGGCTTTATCTCCTGTGGGGGATGGCTTGGTTGCTTCAGTGGAGAAGAGAGGGTTCAAACTTTAAACTTGGAGTTGGGGCGGGTTTATTTACATCTAGGTCAAAACGAGACGATAGTCGTGATTGGGTTGGGGCGGGTTTATTTACATCTGGGTCAAAAAGAGACGATAGTTGTGAAACCCGCCCCTACAAACCCTGCCCTCCAGCGCAGCGCCGGGTCAACACTCAAAACTCAACACTTAAAACTCCCTTAGTTAATCTAACTCAATTAAACGGGATTCAATTTTTAGTTAATTTTGCCTTAATTCCAGCACTAACCTATAGCTTACTCTGGATTCCACACCTAATCATGAATCCCCAACCCGGATTTTGGGAAGCCCACTATAGAATTTTGACGTTTCACGAAAAAATCGGTAGCGGATCAGATGTTCATCCCTACTGTTCTAAATGGTACACTTGGCTAATTATGCTGCGACCTGTGGCTTACTTTTACCAAACTGCCCAGAGTACCCGCGAACAAGTCCCAGCTTACCCTCCGTTACCTAAGGGATATGGTCAAGTCGTTTATGATGTCCATGCGATGGGAAATCCTATCCTTTGGTGGTTATCAACAGCAGCCATTTTATTGTTACTGTTGTTATTGTTACAGCGTCTTTGGTCAGGAATGCGTGGATATTTTCCGCCCACAACTGTGAATTATATTAGTCTCTATTTAGGTCTTAACTGGTTGGCTCAGTTACTCCCTTGGATTGGGGTAAGTCGCTGTACATTTTTATACCACTATATGGGAGCTTCTGTGTTTTCTGGGTTAGGGTTAGCTTGGCTGATTGACCGTTGGCTACATCGAGAGCAAGAATCTTGGCAAATCGCGGCGATAACGGTTATCAGTTTAATTCTGTTGGCATTCGTATTTTGGTTGCCGATTTATTTAGGATTACCTCTATCTCCTGAGGGTCATCAACTGCGAATGTGGTTCCGTTCTTGGATTTAGATTATTTTGTCATTGGTCAAAACACTGATTTCACGGATTTATTGTCCAGATGTAGGTAGGCATAAGAGAACTTATTGACACTGATTACACAGAAAAGTTAGTTCTCTCATCTTGAGAGGATGATTTGGATTTTAACTGATTACTCTTGTGTCATAGCCACAATTTGAAGTGTTGTTAGTTCTAACCGAGGAAACAAAGGAGACAGAATTGCCGCGTCTCCTTGATATCTTACTGCCTGGTATTCATCGTCAATTAAACGATTGATGGTTACAGTGGGTTGTTTAGGGGAGCCAATATATTGAACGCCTCCGAGTCCAGCATAATCGACGATCCAGTACTCCGGGATTCCTAGTGTTTCGTATTCATTCAATTTAATCCGGTAATCGTCCCGCCAATTGGTGCTGACAACTTCAATCAAAAGGGGAGGTGGTATGTATGCTGCCGCAGATGCTGAACTTTGACGCATTCTTTGCCATTCGTCTTTGGCGAATACGACAATATCGGCTTTACGACTGGACTCATTTTCACCAGGGGCGTTATTCAAGCGAACTTGTTTGCTCTGACGGGGAACATAAGGCAGATTCAAGTCTTGGCAGTGGTTGATTAGGATACGACAAAGCCCATCAACAACGTCTTCATGTTTGGCTGTGGGTTCGCTGAGAGGCATAGCAACTCCTTGGACAAGCTCGAATGACCTACCGGAGCCGTCATCCCAGTTGAGAAATTCCTCAAAGGTCAGGGGTTTTTGCGCGATCGCGATCATTGTTATTGCTCCAATCCATCGGTCAGCTTGATTTTGCTTATGTCTATGTTAAGGTTAATGGCACTGAAATAAACAGTTTTGGAACGCCAAAATCCTTGATATATAGTAGGGTGGGCATTGCCCACCAGCCTGTTACCTTCAGCAGTGAAGGGAATACGTTCCCACTGAAAAACTGCCACATCTGGAACAATGGATCGTATACCAAAACTACATCTTAATTCTGGGAAGGCATAGGCTATTTTTGTCTCCTCTGCAACTTGATTGATAGTGGCGCAGAGTTTTCCTTGCAAGCGGCTATATCGTCCCTTTGGCATGGGCTTTTGGATGATTTCTCCATTGATATATTCACTGGCGGGTTTGGTTTCTGGCAGTTGCAGAAATTCTGGCAATGTTAGTGGTTGGGAGAGTGCTTGTACCATGGGGATCGCCTGCAAGGTGAGACGGCAAATTATATACTCCATTCTAGTGAAAAGCGACGCGATCGCGCCTTGGTACGATAGACCTATCGTAGGTTGGGTTTCGTTCCAAGGACCCAACCTACGATCCTCTGCTCCCAGACGCTTCTTGCATCCTGTCTGGAACATTGCTCCCCCTCTTCCTCACGATAGAATGGGTAAAATGACCAGCGATCGCACTGCCTCTGGTCAACTATCCATTAAAATCTCTAAAGCTATTGTATATAGCGATTTGGCATTAACAGCGAGAGGAGACAAAAGTACGCATGGGCAAGGTAGTCGGCATTGACCTAGGGACAACAAACTCTGTGGTAGCCGTCATGGAGGGTGGCAAGCCGGTTGTCATTGCTAATGCAGAAGGTATGCGAACAACCCCTTCTGTGGTGGCGTTTAGCAAGGAGGGGGAACGCTTAGTCGGACAAATGGCACGCCGTCAAGGGGTTCTCAATCCCCAAAATACGTTTTATGGGATTAAGCGCTTTGTAGGGCGGCGATATAGCGAACTCAATCCTGAGTCGAAGCGCGTCCCCTATACGATTCGCCGTGATCCAGAAGACGCGATTAAAATTCGCTGTCCCCGCCTGAAGCAGGAATTTTTCCCGGAAGAGATTTCGGCGATGGTACTGCGGAAGTTGGCGGATGAGGCGACTCGCTATCTGGGTGAAGAGGTAACGGGGGCGGTAATTACGGTTCCCGCTTATTTTAATGATTCTCAACGACAAGCGACGCGAGATGCGGGACGAATTGCAGGGTTGGAGGTGCTGAGAATTCTCAATGAACCCACAGCAGCATCCTTAGCGTATGGGTTGGAAAGGGAAGATAGTCAGACGATTTTAGTCTTTGATTTGGGCGGCGGTACGTTTGATGTTTCAATTCTAGATGTGGGGGATGGGGTATTTGAGGTGAAAGCCACCAGTGGCGATACTCAATTGGGGGGAAATGATTTTGACCGTAAAATCGTCGATTGGCTAGCCGAACAGTTCCTCGAAACCGAAGGCGTGGATTTACGCCGCGATCGCCAAGCACTACAGCGATTGATGGAAGCCGCTGAAAAAGCCAAGATTGAGCTTTCGGGGGTGGGGGTGACGGAGATTAATTTACCCTTTATCACCGCTACCGCCGAGGGACCCAAGCATCTGGAAACCCGACTGACTCGTCCCCAGTTTGAGGGATTGTGTGGGGAATTGGTGAGTCGTTTACGTCGTCCCCTGAAACGCGCCTTCAAAGATGCGGGATTGACGCCTGTACAAATTGATGAGGTGGTTTTGGTTGGGGGTTCGACTCGGATTCCCTTAGTTCAGCAATTGGTGCGGAGTTTGATTGACAAAGAACCGAATCAAAATGTGAATCCCGATGAAGTAGTGTCCGTTGGCGCAGCGATTCAAGCGGGTATCCTGAGTAATGAAGTCAAGGATGTGCTGTTGCTGGATGTGACGCCGTTATCGATGGGATTGGAAACCATTGGTGGGGTGATGAAAAAGCTGATTCCCCGGAATACGACTATCCCGGTGCGGCGATCGGATATCTTTTCCACCAGCGAAAATAATCAAACCCTGGTAGAAATTCATGTTCTGCAAGGGGAACGGGAAATGGCAAATGATAACAAATCCCTGGGACGGTTTAAGCTGACCGGAATTCCGCCTGCGCCCCGAGGCGTTCCCCAAGTGCAAGTGGCGTTTGATATTGACGCCAATGGGATTTTACAGGTAACCGCCCTGGATAAAACCACGGGACGGGAGCAAAGTGTGACAATCCAAGGTGCATCGACCCTAAATGAGTCGCAAGTGCAACAGATGATTCGCGACGCCGAGGAAAATGCCCAATTAGATCGTCAACGTCGGGAACGAGTAGAGAAGCGCAACCGCGCCGAAACCATGGCGACGGATGCGGAACGTCAACTCAAGGAAGTGACCCTGGATTTTGGCACCCAATTTGCCAGTGCGTATCGGCGGCGGATTGAAGCCCTAGTCTTGGAACTCCGAGACGCGATCGCCCAAAATGATGATCGGGCGATTGACCGGGCGCAGTCAGATTTACAAGATACTCTCTATGAACTCAAACGGGAGGTGCGGTTAGCTTACGCCGAAGATGAGGATGATGACTTTTTTGGCTCAATTCGCCGTGTCTTCACCGGAGAAGATGAAGACGATGCTTATTGGGAACCCAGACGGCGTGAACCCCGTGAACCCCGTGATCCGTATGATTATGGTGTAGGGACAGGTCGATCCAGTCGCCAACGCGATTACGAAAGACCCAGAAGTTATTCTCGTCGTGATGTCCGTTCCGCCCCTTTAGAAAATGATTGGGATGAAGAGGATGATGATTGGTTTTAAATCCTGTAGAAACGTGCCATCACACGTCTGTGTGTAGGGGCGGGTTTAGGGACTAACATTGATTGTTGTCCCTAGCTTGGCGGCAAAACCCGCCCGGTGTGTAGGGGCGGGTTTAGGGACTAATATTGATTGTTGTCCCTAGCTTGGCGGCAAAACCCGCCCGGTGTGTAGGGGCGGGTTTAGGGACTAATATTGATTGTCGTCCCTAGCTTGGCAGCAAAACCCGCCCGGTGTGTAGGGGCAAGAACTATTTGACAAATGACCAATGACAAATGACAAATAACGACAATGCAAAACTTTCGGAATTACTACGAGATTTTAGGAGTTACCCCCGATGCATCCAATGATGAGATAAAAAAGGCATTTCGGCGACTCGCCCGTAAATATCACCCGGATGTGAATCCAGGGGATAAGGCGGCTGAGGAACGGTTTAAGGATATTAACGAAGCCAACGAAGTTCTGTCTGATCCAAGCAGGCGATCGCAGTATGATCAGGTTGGCAATTTCTTTAAGAAGAAAGGATTTACCCGTAAGGCGGCGAAAACCAGTCCAGTCAGAACCGCCTTCTCCCGTAATGGTCGGGGGCGTACTTCTAGCCAAGAAGTGGACTATAGTGAGTTTGGTGACTTTAACAGCTTTGTTGAACAACTTCTAGGACGCCGTCCGCCTCGTCCTGGGATGGGAACGGAACGGACAGGAGGGCGAGTTGAGTCCTCAGATTCGTTTCGTCCTGGAACCCGGAAAACAGCTTATAGAGCCAATTCTAGCGCCCAGCCGAAAAATGTAGAGGCGCGATTAACATTGCCGTTAGAAAAAGCCTATACCGGGGGAATTGAGCGAATTCGCCTGGAAGATGGTCGATCTTTAGAAGTTGAATTACCCGGAAATATGGTTACGAATCAGCGAGTACGCCTCAGGGGTCAGGGAATCGCTGGTGGGGATTTATTTTTAATTATTACGGTTTCACCCCATCCGTTCTTTAAGCTGAGAGGGTCAGATATTATTTGCCAGTTACCCGTGACAGCCGCCGAAGCGGTATTGGGAACGCCTGTAGACGTACCAACTCTAGATGGGCGCGTGAAAATGAATATTCCGGCGGGGGTGCAGTCAGGTCAACGATTACGCCTCGCGAATAAAGGGTATCCGATAGAGGGGGAACGGGGTGATCAGTTAGTCGAGATTCAAATTGTGGTGCCAAAAACGCCAAGTCCCGAAGCGCGAGAACTGTATCAGAAATTGTTAGAAATTGAACGGTTTAATCCTCGGCGGGATTTGCCGATGTGAGTAAAAAATAGAGGGTAAAAATATGGAAGTCCTCAAACTGACGACGACGATTGATAAACTCGGATATTTAAGTATTAATGTTCCAACCGATTTAGCGGCTGGAGAGGTAAATGTTGTCGTTGTTTTGCATCCAGTCTTGCCAGATAATAATCACAAATCCAGTTATAATTTCTCCGATTTGGTAGGACGGTTAACGTGGCAGGGAGATGAGGTAGCGATGCAGAGGGCGCTACGGGATGAATGGTAATCGCTACTTGTTGGATACAAATGCGATTGTGGCTCTGCTGCAAGGCAATTCTCAACTGATTCAATTACTGCAAGATGCAGATTGGGTAGGAGTTTCGGTAATCAGCCAAATTGAATTTTTGGCGTTTTCTGGATTGAGTGAAGCTGATCGTCAGCTTTTCCAGCAGTTTTTGCAGCGTGTGGAGATTGTTGGTTTAGTAGCGGGTAATGGTGCGTTGATAGAGAAAATTATTGAAATTCGCTCCTCCTATCGGTTAAAACTCCCGGATGCGGTTATTGCAGCAATGGCAATCCAAAATTCAGCAAGTTTGGTGACTGCTGATCGAGAGTTTGCGAAGGTGACAATGTTAAGGGTAATAGATTGGTAGCGATCGCGCTCTGATGTCGGTAAAGCCTTGATAGGTTAAAGATTGTCGGGTTGAGGTGGGGTGATCGCACTATTGGAGCATTGAATTTTAGGCAAGGGTGATCGCCCTAGAACGCAGTTATGATTAGTGGAGAGTGTGGGTTTGACAAACCGAGTCAGTGACAGCAAATCTACAACGGATTAGCATAAGATATTGAGGAGAGTCACGATGCAAATTACAATCGATATCCCTGATGAAATCACCGAGCAACTAACCGAAACACTCGATCAGTTGCAGCGTCATCTACTCGAACTCCTAGTCATCGAAGCCTACCGCACCGAACGCATTACCCACTTTCAGGTTGGACAACTCCTCAAACTCCCCTCCCGTTGGGCAGTTGATGAATTTCTCAAAACCCACCAGGCTTACCTTCACTACAACCAAGACGATTTAGAAAGCGATCGCCAAACCCTGCGTCAGTTAAGAACCAAGAATGTCACTACCTGATTAATGATCGTTATCTCCGATACGTCCCCGATTCTCTACCTGCTACTGATTAACCACCTAGACTTACGCACACCCGATACCAGCCTAAACAAACTCAATCCCAACGAACGAGCTGCGGAAGTCTTGATTCAATGCTTAGAATTATCAGGCGAATTGTCTATATCTGACTTAGGGTTTTCCTCCTCTTGAACTTCTGGGTTATCATTCATTTTTGTTAAGTATGTAGGCGGCGGTGCATTTTCCATTAGTTTTTGCAAGTCTACAGATAGTTGTGCAGCATTTTCTATTAGTTTTTGCAAGTTTACAGACGGCTGTGCAGCATTTTCCATAAGTTTTTGCAAGTTTACAGACGGCTGTGCAAATTATTACATTAGTTTTTGCAAGTCTACAGACGGCTGTGCGAAATTTTCCATTAGTTTTTGCCAATCACTAGACGTTTCGATACGATC
>NZ_JAVJQP010000025.1:0-22823 GCF_040218875.1 Coleofasciculus sp. D1-CHI-01 | reverse complement strand
AATTGTAGGGGCGGGTTTAGCCATTTACTGAACGGGTGTACCCACAACTGATCAACAAAACCCGCCCTCTTTTTGTTTCTGGAGGGACAAACGGTAACAATTGCGCTAACTGATTATCCGTTACCTCCAGTTGATCATATTCTGGGATTTCTAATTTGGATGGTTAGAGACGGTTAATTGTAGGGGCGGGTTTAGCCATTTACTGAACGGGTGTACCCACAACTGATCAACAAAACCCGCCCTCTTTTTGTTTCTGGAGGGACAAACGGTAACGATCGCGCTAACTGATTATCCGTTACCTCCAGTTGATCAGATTCTGGGATTTCTAATTTGGATGGTTAGAGACGGTTAATTGTAGGGGCGGGTTTAGCCGTTTACTGAACGGGTGCACCCACAACTGATCAACAAAACCCGCCCTCTTTTTGTTTCTGGAGGGACAAACGGTAACGATCGCGCTAACCGATTATCCGTTACCCCCAGTTGATCAGATTCTGGGATTTCTAATTTGGATGGTTAGAGACGGTTAATTGTAGGGGCGGGTTTAGCCGTTTACTGAACGGGTTTACCCACAACTGATCAACAAAACCCGCCCTCTTTTTGTTTCGATTCAAACGAATGACAAATGACAAATGACATAAGACAAATGACAAATTATGCTGTCTTGAAAAAGCGGATAATTTCGCGAACGTGATCCAGAAATTGACTATCTGTAGTTAATTGCGCGATCGCTTGTTGGGCTTCCCGGGCTAAACGCCTGTGTTCAGCCTCATTCTGGGCTTCGAGTTGATCGAAACAAGCGCGGAGTTGGGCGATATCTTTGCGGCTTTCTTCCCAGTTACGGTTCTGTATCGCTACCCAAGACTGCTGATTCTGGGGATCGAGTTGGGGTTGAATCTGTCTGATATCCTGTTCTAAATTTGAGACGCGATCGCGCAATTGGTAAACATCCTCACGGGGATACTTAAACTCCCGGCGAATCATCGCTAAACGGGCGGCTAAATACTCATAGAGTCGAATAGCTGGGCGTAAGGCGGTTAACAGCAATGCTGCACCCGAACTCACATACCCTACCGCACTAATCCCCATCGCCGCTAGCGTGTAAAGCCCAATCGCAGATAGAATATGTAAGGCTATGGCTACCCAGAGCGATCGCGTTGCCACAACTTGAGCATAATTAACCTGTTTGGTGTCAATCTGTATCCCCTTTTCCGCCGATTGCGCCGCATCTGCCAAAACCGACTTGGCTTCAAAGTGGACATTCCAGGGAACTGTCACAACCACCAATAGCCACCAAAAGCTGGCAACTCCAATCACCCAATCCAGAAAATGTCCGGCGCTGATATGCAACCATTGCAGGATGCCAAATATCAGCAGGGTTACGATTCCCAATGCGCCACTCCATCCGATAAAGTTGAATAACATATCCTGTGACCTGTAAGTGTGAAACGTTTTCCCCGATCATGCGTAAGGGTTCCAGGGACAGGGGTTCAGCTTGTGATACTTTCTTTTGTTTCACAGGGGTACACCTGATCCGGTTGATTGTTACGAGATATTAAATACACGCCAAGTACCGAGAAATCTGGGAAACTTTTATATGTCTGAGTCATCACAGACTTTGTACAGAGGAAAGTTGTTGAAGAACTATACAATTAAAGGATTGAAGCGGACAAGATGAGAAAGCGTGCATTTTTTACACAAGTAGCCACCCTAGCCACGATCGCCCTATCTAGCCTAATCGCGAATAAATCAGTGGCGGCGACATTTGAACAAATTCCAGTTGAGCAAAATAAATTTATTGCGGTTGCTGCACCTTTTGGCGAGAGTTCCCATCAACTGCTGATTATTGAACAAAAAAGCAATGCGCGGCAGTGTTGGAGTGAAAGTGGCAGTAATCCGGTTATCGTTGATCCGTTATTATTAAACTTTGACTTTAGTGGGATTTGCGGACGTAGCACCGATAGTAATGGGTATTCCATCCGCATGGCGGGTGAAGATTTGGGCTTAGATTATTTACTGAGAATTGTTGAACGCGATGGTGAATTGGTACTGATAGGAACAAATAGCCGCGATCGCAGCGCCCCGGATGTTATAGTGGGTAGAACCCAAGGCTTAGCTAATGGGTTTGTCAAGATAGTCTTAGAACCCGGTTGGGACTTTGCCCGACGTTCCTATCAAGGTAGACCATTGGGTCATATTTATCTGGCAAATAGTCAACCCTTAAGCAGTATTGGTACAGGTAGCGGTTCCGGTACAGGTTCTAACCCAGGCACAGGTTCCGGTACAGGTTCTAACCCAGGTTCTAACCCAGGCACAGGTTCAGGAACTGGCAATCCAATCGTAACTTTTCCCGATGTTGCCAATGACATTTATGCCAATGAAATTCAGCAAGCCGTGGCAATGGGATTTATTGCTGGATTCCGAGAAGATAACACATTCAGACCGCAAGCGGCTTTAACTCGTGAACAATTGGTTTCGATTATTTTTGAGGCACTGAATCAACTCCCCAACGCTGATTTAGAACTGCCTAATCAAGTTACCTTTGCCCCTTATCCTGATGTTAATCCCTCCCGATGGAGTGCGGCAAAAATTCAATGGGCGCGGGATAATAATATTATCAGTGGTTATGCGGATGGAAAATTTCGACCTACACAACCAGTGACTCGCGCTGAACTGATGGCAATGGAACGGCGGGCGGCGGAGTTTGCCTTAAGCCTTCAAGGTCAACAACCCACGCTTACAGCGAATCAGTCTGCTTTAGAGTTTAGCGATATTCAGGGTCATTGGGCAGATGCGCTAATTACTCAAATGTCGGCTTATTGTCGAGTGGCGTCTCCGTTAAATGAAAGGGGGAGTGCTTTTTCTCCGAATAGCCAAGCCCAACGGAATTATGCGGCGGCGGCGACGGTGCGAATGCTTAATTGTGTGAAATGATTGGTCATTCGTCATTCGTCATTCGTCATTGGTTATAGCAATACGCATTGAGGTTAGGACAATAAATTGGGTAAAAAGGGAATAGGCAATAGGTAATAGGGGAACTATCACATACAGATGCTTCCAAAGTACCTTTGGAATACCGCTTGCTTCTTGCTCCCCTCTCCCAAGCTTGGGAGAGGGGTTGGGGGTGAGGGCTGGCGTGGGAGTCGCTGCAAAAATGAACGCAATTGACCTATAAATTTTATCGGGTCGCCCTGCATCAGGTATCAGAAAAACCCAGAAAAATTGACATGAACCATTGCCTAAAATTAATCTATCAATTTTCTGGTCAACCATCAATCATCAACAATCAACACTATGTCAACGGTGATGTCACGGTAAAGGTTGTGCGGTCTGGGCGGGTTTAGTTACATCTGGGTGAAGTGAGAAACGATAGTAGTGAAACCCGCCCCTACACAGACACCTTCGTCAAAGGTATGGGTCAACCATCAACCATCAACACTATGTCAACGGTGATGTCACGGTAAAGGTTGTGTGGTCTGGGCGGGTTTAGTTACATCTGGATGAAGTGAGAAACGATAGTAGTGAAACCCGCCCCTACACAGACACCTTCGTCAAAGGTATGGGTCAACTATCAACAATCAATACTATCGGTAATGTCACGGTAAACGTTGTGCCGACATTAACTTCACTGTCTACGCTAATTTCACCGCCATGAATGTCCACACAGCGCTTGACGATGGAAAGTCCTAATCCTGTTCCTTTAATTTTGCCGACATTGCTGGCACGATGGAAGGATTCAAACAGGTGTTTTTGTGCCTCTGGAGGAATGCCAATTCCACTGTCTTTAATCTGGAACGTAATCGTTGTATCGTTCCTGATTAAATGAAACGTGACGACGCCACCTTGCGGGGAGTATTTTACCGCATTTGCTAGTAAATTAGAGAGGATAGGGCGCAATAGATTAATATCCAGACAAGTCTTGGTGAATTCACCTTGATGTGTAAAAATAATTTGGTATTGTTTCCCAGCATTAGTCTGGAGCTCTTCGACTAAGTTATGACAAAATTCAACTAAATCGATGGGCATGGGTTGAAGTTCAACTTTGCCGGACTCGGCTCTACCAATTAGTAAAACATCATCCAACAACTGAATCATCTGATTCACAGATAGTTTAATTTGCCGCAAATGCTTTTCTTTTTTGGTATCCATGCTATCTCGACAATAGCGTTCGAGCAGATCATTTGAGGAACTAATTGTGGTCAGGGGGGTGCGGAATTCATGGGAGGTGATGGCGATAAACTGAGTTTTCAGTTGGTTTAATTCTTTTTCTTTAGCTAAGGCTAACCGCAGCCGTTCTTCAGATTGATGGCGCGAGAGGGCAATCTCGATCGTGGTTTCCAGTTCGTCTTCTTGGAAGGGTTTGAGAATATAACCAAAGGGGGCGGTTATTTTAGCTCGCTTTAAGGTAGATTTATCTGCATGGGCAGTAAGATAAACGACGGGAATATTTAGACGTTGACTAATCTCCTCAGCAGCTTTAACTCCATCCAGTTTTCCGGGGAGTCGAATATCCATGAGAACTAAGTCAGGTTTAGTGTGAGTCGCCGTGGCGATCGCCTCTTCTCCCGTCGTCACTATCCCCACGACGTCATACCCTAATGTCTGCAACGTGGTTTCAATATCAAAAGCCACAATTTCTTCGTCTTCTACAATCAGCAGCCTCGCATTCGATGTCATGATGATGGTTTCCTTGCTAATAGAGAGTTGGTTGGGCTAGCTCAAATTTGAACGCCATAGACAATTTTATATCGTTATGGCTATATTCCATAGAATGATCTTAATGAATAACAAAACATAACCAATGTATTAAAAGATACCTAGCATGGAGCCAGTCAGGTGAGTTCAATGTTGTCTGGGAGGATTAGTCTGGGAGGATTAGCAACTCCGGTTGAATACTATTATAAATAAAGTTCCATGATTGCGATCAAGTTTTATCTCACCGTTGAGTTGCTTAGTCAACCGACACACAAGCTGTAAGCCGAGAGACGAGGTTTGCCTGAAATCCACGTCCTCTGGGAAACCAATGCCATTATCATGGATGGTCAAGCATAATTGTTCTTGGTGAACAGAGGATAGAGAGTCTGAAGTGGCGTTTGTTAAGTTGTTTTCCCCATCTTCCCCATCTCCAATGGCACTGACTTTAGAGTTTGTAGTCAGCGCTTCAGCGCTTATGGCACTAAAGTGCGTACTACGAACCCAGCTTAAGTCAGCGACATTCCCCCTATCTCCCTGATCCTCCCCTTCGCCTTCATTAGTTCCTCCTCTCGTCTGGAGAGTGATGCTAATTTCACCATTGCGAGAGTCAGGAAAGGCATATTTTAGGGAATTGGATATTAATTCATTAACAATTAATCCACAGGGAATAGCGGTATCAATCGACAGCGAGACGGGAGCAATCGTCAGATTAAAGGTAATTCCTTTTTGCCTTGCTCCATAGCAACGAGAGAGAGAGTCAACCAGACTTTGGATATAAGCGCCAAAGTTAATCTGGGATAAATTCTCAGACTGATATAGTTTTTCGTGAATCAGTGCCATTGCTTGCACGCGATTTTGACTTTCTTGCAAGAGTTCTAGTATTTCGGGTGCTTTCATTTTTCTTGCCTGTAAGCGCAATAAGCTGGATATAATTTGCAGATTATTCTTGACCCGATGGTGAATTTCTTTGAGCAAGGTTTCTTTTTCGATTAAGGACGCTTTAATTTGCGCTTCTCCTTGCTTTCGTTGGGTAATATCGCGCCAGGTTATGGCTAACCCCTCATCGAAACGAACAGCACGAATATCAAAGGCTTGTCTCAAGTGTTGAGGAGTCGAGTCATCATATAAAAGTAATTCTTTAACCAAGGGTTGACCCGTTTTCATAACCTGACAATAGGCATCAAATAACTCATCTTGATAAGGCTGCGGCAAAACCGAATAGATTCGTTGACCGATCTGCACGGGTTGAGTAAAGCAGTTATACCGATTAGTAGCGCCATTAATATACTCAATGACAAAATCAATAACTTGACCCGAATTATCGCGAATAGGTTTATACAAACCAAAGCAATCTAATATATTATCCAGTGACAGTTGGAATCGGTGTTTACTTTGGGTTAATTCGGTTTGTAACTGTTGCTGTTGCGTGATATCTTCGACCATGGCAACGCAAAATACAGGTTCACCAATCAAGTCGCGCAGCACCGCAACGGTTAGATTTGCCCAGACAATCTCACCATTCTTTTTAAAATAGCGCTTCAGCATGCGGAAACTATTGATTTCCCCCTGATCAATTTGTTCCATGTAGTGTAAATCATGCCCTAGATCATCGGGATGGGTAAAATCGTCAAAGGTAAGCGACATGATTTCTGACTCAGAATATTCTAGCGTCTGATAATAAGCCGGATTAACTTGAATAAACTGATGGGTATGAAAGTTAATTAGGCACATGCCAATGGGAGCATGATCAAAAATTTGTCGGAATTGTTGTTCTCTTTTTTGTAAGGCGGCTTCTGTTTGTTTACGCTCTGTGATATCCTGAGCAATTCCAGCAATGCGGTACATTTCACCTTGTTCATTGTAGATGGGAAAAGCGCGATCGCGAACCCAACGAATTTCCCCATCGGGTCGTACTATCCGATACTCTTCATCATACGTGCCTAACACCTCTTTAGAGATAGCACGGCGAATGCGATCGCGATCATCGGGGTGAATTTTATCCAACCATGATAGGCAATCAGTATACCAATAAGCACAGGGTTGATCCCAAATTGTTTCGTAAGCTGGACTAATATAAATATTTTGGGTTTTATCTACATTTGTCATCCAGAAAACATCCTGAATATTCTCAGCAAACTGACGGAATGTTTCTTCACTCTGGCGCAATGCTGTTTCAGTTTGTTTGAGATTTGTGATATCGAGAATTGTCCCAAATACACCAGTTAGCTGATTAAGTGAGTTTAAAATTGGTTTCCCTTTAGCGAAAATGTAGCGAATCGAACCATCGGGACGAACCAGTCGATAGTCTAATTTATAGGGTTGTTTATATTGGATACTATGGGCAACGGTTTGAGTAAAATATTTGCGGTCATCGGGATGAGTAATCTGGTGTACCAGTTGTGCATAAGTCGGTTCACCGTGATCCGGATCTCGACCAAAAATCCGGAATGTTTCGGCTGACCAAGTAATTTTATGAGTCGTTATATCATAATGCCAATGACCCAGATGAGCCAGTTCTTCTGCTTCAGCAAGTTTAGCTTGACTTTGGCGTAAATTTTCTTCAACTTGCTTGCGATCGGTGATATCTTCAGCAATTCCCACATTGCGATTAACCTGTCCATAATCATCGAGAATTGGCAAAGTACGCGCCCAAATCCAACGCTGTTCACCATTGGGTTGGATAATCCGATATTCTTGCTCAAACGGTTTGTCCCAGACGTGAGTTTGCCATTCAGTACTCACGCGATCGCGATCGTCCGGGTGAATTACATCTTGCCAGGAATTTGGTTGTTGATAGAGGGAGTCACAAGAGAGTCCCCAGATTTTTTCGTAAGCCGGACTAACATAGATCATCTGATCAACCGTGCGGATAAATAAAACTTCCCGCAGGGTTTCGGCAATTTGGCGCAAATTCTGTTCACTTTCTTTTAATTTAGTGTTGACGCGCTGGCAATATTGGATTTCTTTAACCAATTTTTGACTGGTGTAGCGTAAGTCCAGGGTGCGCTGATTCAGGTTAGATATCAGGATTTTGGTGAAGAAATGAGAGAGATTGACTTCTGCTTTTCTGCGTTCAGTAATATCTAGACTACTACTAATTAACCGATAAATTCGCGACTCTTGATTGTACAAAGGTGTGAGCGTGGTAAACCACAAACTATCCTGAGATTGGCAATAGGTTTCATAGACAATCGCACGTTCCTCCTGGACACATCGGGCATAGTTTGCCAAAATAGCGGCGGCTTCATCCGCCGGAAAAATCTGTTCCGGGGACTTGTCTTTTACTTCCTCTAAAGCTTTACCCATCCACTGTTCAGATGCCGGATTCATCTCCACGAAACGAAATTCACCAGACGGTAAAACATCAACTACTGTAATCGGATGGGCAACGCCTTGATAAAGACTCTCTAAGAATTGTTGTCGTTGTTGAAGTTGGGCGTAGGTTGGTGGTTCCATGTCTCGCTAAAGTGGCTAGGGTGTAGGGGCGGGTTTGACTACTATCGTGTCTTACCTCACCCAACTATAACTAAACCCGCCCTCACCGATTTATGTAGGGGCGGGTTTTACGATTAGCGTGTCTTACCTCACCCATAAGTAACTAAACCCGCCCCCGACTGAGTGTTGACCCTAAGCTAGATTGGCACATATTGGAAAATGTGCTAGAAGTCAACATAACAGAGTTAGATCGGATAGATATCAATATCTGTATCCTGCGATCGCGGCTACGCCCTTAAGTCGAATGTCACTGACTTTAGAGTTTGTAGTAAGCGCTTAAGCGCTTCTGGCACTAAAGTGCCTACTACGAACCCAGCTTCCCCTGCTCCCTATTCCCTGTTCCCTATTGCCTATGTCTAATAAAACCCTCGGTTTAGATACTCCACTGTATAAATACTTATTATCGGTGTCCTTGCGAGAACCCGATATCCTGCAAAAATTACGGCAAGAAACTGCCACCCATCCGGATAGCGCCATGCAAATCGCCCCGGAACAAGGGCAGTTTATGGCATTATTGGTTCAGCTTATGGGTGCCAAGAAAACCTTAGAAATTGGCGTATTTACAGGTTATAGTGCTTTAGCCGTCGCCTTAGCCTTACCCAAGGATGGCAAAATAGTCGCCTGTGATGTGAGTGAAGACTATACCGCCATCGCCCGCCGTTACTGGGATGCCGCCGGAGTCTCGGATAAAATAGATTTGCGATTAGCGCCTGCTTTGGAGACTTTGGATGAATTATTGGCAGCAGGGCAAGCAGAAACGTTTGATTTTGCGTTTATCGATGCCGATAAAGTAAATTATCTGGCATACTATGAGCGATCGCTGCAATTAATTCGTCCGGGGGGTTTAATTGCTATTGATAATGTCTTGTGGGGCGGACGAGTTGCAGATTCTCAGATGCAAGATAAAAATACCGCCGCGATTCGGGAATTGAACCAAACCATTAGTCAAGATAAACGGGTGATCTTAAGTTTAGTCCCGATTGCTGATGGATTAACCTTGGCGTTGAAGCGGCGTTAGAGAGAGCCAAGAACTCAAGTTCTTGGCTAAAAGCTTAAACCCGTTAAAACGGGTTCAATATCTTACCCCGAACAAATGACAACCTATAATTTTGCCAACTGAGTTAGGAACGGTAACTGATGGTTAATGCAGCAATTGATAATCAATCCCCTGAACATGTAGTAATTATAGGTGGTGGATTTGGTGGACTTTATGCTGCCCAAGCATTAGGAAGGGCATCGGTTCAGGTAACGTTAATTGATAAACGTAATTTTCATTTATTTCAGCCTCTATTGTACCAAGTGGCTACAGGTGGTTTATCCCCTGGCGATATTGCTTCTCCCCTACGCGCCGTACTGAAGCGTCAGAAAAATACGCAAGTATTAATGGGAGAGGTAATCGATATCAATCCTCAGGATCGCTTGATTAAACTTCAGGATGGTAACACGATTGAGTATGATACTTTAATTGTGGCAACAGGTGTAAGTCATCACTATTTCGGCAACGACCAATGGGCAGAGAAAGCACCCGGATTAAAAACTATTGAAGATGCGTTAGAGATGCGGCGACGCATTTTATCGGCATTTGAAGTGGCAGAAAAAGAAGCTGATTCTGATCAACGTCGGGCGTGGTTAACCTTTGTGATTGTCGGCGGTGGACCGACAGGAGTAGAATTGGCAGGGGCATTAGCAGAACTGGCGCATAGTACATTAAAGCAGGATTTCCGCCACATTGATACCGCAGAAACTAAGATTATTTTATTAGAAGGAATGGATCGAGTATTGCCTCCTTATCCGCCCCAGTTATCTGCCGAAGCGCAAGCGGAACTTGAGCATTTAGGTGTTCAGGTACAGACCAAGACGCTGGTTACCAATATAGACGAGGATCAGGTGACGATTAAAAGTGGCGATCGCACTGAACAGATTACCGCAAAAACTATCCTCTGGGCTGCTGGGATGAAAGCCTCGCCGATGGGAGAGGTAATGGCAAAGGTGACAGAGGCAAAATGCGATCGCGCTGGACGAGTTATAGTTAATCCTGATCTCACTGTACCAGGACATACCAATATTTTTGTCATCGGTGACTTAGCCAATTTCCCCCACCAATACGACGACGGCAAACCCTTACCCGGTGTCGCCCCCGTTGCCATGCAAGAGGGGCAGTATGTAGCCAATTTAATCCAAAAACGCCTCAAAGGAGAAACATTACCTCAATTTCATTACACAGACTACGGCAGTTTAGCCGTGATTGGACGCAATGCGGCGGTGGTGAATCTCGGATTTGTCAAATTCTCCGGATTTTTGGCATGGTTAACCTGGATTTTTGTGCATATCTTTTTCCTGATTGAATTTGATAATAAAATCATCGTCATGGTGCAATGGGCATGGAGTTATTTCACCCGTAATCGTGGCACTCGGTTGATTACTAATCCAGAGGAGTAATCGTCATTCGTCTTATGTATAGCACTACGCATTAAGGTTAGGACATATCAAGAAAAATTTAAATCGCTCAATCCCTTGTCAGGTAAGCATTTATTGAATGGTAGGGGCGACCCGCTGCAAAAATGAACACAATTGACCTATAAATTTTATCGGGTCGCCCTGCATCAGGTATCAGAAAAACCAAGGAAAATCGACATGAACCATTGCCTAAAATTAAACCGTTAATTTTCTCTATGTAACCCTAAATTGCGTATAATTAATTATCGGAAACTACCACATTTGGCAGGGCGAGTCGAGAGCAGTTAATCCTAACACCACCCCATTTAAGCAGCGACTCGCCCCTACAGGTGATCACCGACGATCTCTTGAGACAAGCACCATTGTAGAGACGCGCCATGGCGCGTCTCTACATAAATGATGTGTCCTAACCGCTATGGCGGTTGCTATACTTAGTGTGCTAAATTGTTAGTTTGATTTGCCCTAATATTGGACAGCAATAGAGCTTAGCGGTGGTTCAAAACTTTATTACCACGGACTTCCAACTAAAGTAAACGCACTCCAATAATAAGGATGAGTGAGTTCCTTTGCTGGCAAATTCGCTAATTCTGGCGGTAAGGCAATCCGACGATTTGGCGTAACTAAATAACCCTCTTCTAATCGCACTTGTCCGCGAATCATGGCTAATTGTGCCTGTCGCAATGCTTCGGCTTTCAGAGGTGATTGCTGTAATTGTTCATAAAAACTTGTCATTAAGCCTAACGTGCCTTCATCACTGACATACCATAAACTTCCGAGGGCAGATTTAACCCCAGCTTGTACCGCTAACCCGGTAAATCCCAACTCCGCTTCTTCATCCCCTAAAGCTGTCCGACAGGCACTTAATACCATCAGTTCAGCAGTAGGATCATGTAATCCTAACTGGCGAATATCACTCAGTTTGAGTTTATGATCCCAAAACTGAATATAAGAAGAACTGGGTTGACCGGATTTAAATTCACCATGGGTGGCTAAATGGATAATTCCAAAGGGTTGAGATGCCCTCGCTGTTTTCAAATTGGCGGCGGTAAAGGTTTCATTCAAGAAGGATTTACCTTGCCATAATTGAGTCGCGATCGCGGATAATTCAGTAGGTACAGCCGGTAATGGACTTTGATCCTTAAATTTGGACGCACCCATAGCTAAAACGTGCAAATCTCTCACATCTCGATAGCGGGTATCAGTGAGTGAAAGACTGGGCATGAAACCTATACTATAGTGTTCAATTATAAATTTATCCCCATCATGCAAAACTGCCAGAGGTAGGGAACGCAATCCCTGATCCATAATAAAGGCTAGATTATTAATCTCTTGCGTCTTTAATTCTGTCTCTAAGGGGGCAATTAACCACTGATAAAGCTGTTGAGCATAACCTTTATAAGGACGAGGAATGTGAGTATCAGTAACAGCGCGGCGCAATTTGTTAGCGGTATCCATTACTTTTTCGCGGGTTGCACCGGGTATCGGGTGGCGTTTGAGTTCCCCATTGGCGGTGACGAGAATAATTTCTAGTTGATCCGTGTTCCGTGAGGGAGACTCGTTAGCTGGGAATTGACTTTCTTGACTGCGAGTTTGGGGCGCTACTGTGGTGGGTACAAAAACGGCGTAGATAAGCGCAGGTTTAGCCCCTGTAGCTTGTTCGATACGATGTAAAGTTGCCCGGGCATCTGCCAGAGTCAATATGGCAGTATCCTGAAGTCCTAAATAGGTTTCATAGTCACGGGTTAACGATTCCTCCCACTTGGCAACTTGGGTGTCAATTTCGATTTCCGGCGGTTCGTCTTTGTCGGGAGGTAAAGTGGGTTCAGTCAGAGGTTTGAGTAAATTAACAGGATTGATAGCAGCGTTAGTTTCTGAAGTGGGAGACTCCGGAGGCAAAATTGGTGGCAAAATCGGTGGAGAATCAACGCTGATAATCTGAATATTGCCCACCTGATGAGTAAACAAAAAGGATTGAGTGGGGGCAATCGTGAAATCGCCACTGGTAATTGTTCCCCTAGTTCCATTGGTTATCCCATCACCCACGATGAAGGGAATAACACCATCTCCCCCATGTCTCAACGTGATAGAATCTCCACCCAATCCCCCAGCCGTAGAGATGCTGGCACTAATCCCATTCTGGTCAATAAATGTTCCCGTAGCGCGGAAAAATTGACCAGCAGTGATATCAACTTGACCGCCTTGACCATTATTTCCGCCTTGGGCGTTGATCAAGGTAACTTGGATATCGCCAATGGGGTCTAAAGTAACATTACCGCCATCGCTGATAGTTCCGCTACTATTAATTTTTCCGGTTGTAATTGCTGTCGCCGCCTCAATTAAAATATCACCGCCACTGAATCCAGAACTGTTGAGATCATTCGTGATAATTGCTCCATCACGACTGGTTAACGTGATGTTTGCCCCTTGACCATTGCCCGAGCTAGCATCAATATCGCCCGTGGTAATATCCTGAACAGCGGTTAGCGTAATTGCTCCACCATTGTTAGTTTGATCATGACTATCGAGGATTCCGCTACGAGTATCAATTGAACCGTTACTGCTGAGAGTAATTGCCCGACCTGGATTGATAATTGTACCTGTCGTAATCCGTTGATTGGCTTGTAGTGTAATCGTGGCATCCTGAGTGCCAGTCAAGGTAAAATCTGTGGTATTAATTGCTCCTGAACCAACAGGCGATCGCAAAATTACCGGAACCTTAAAGGTAATATCATCTGCCAAGGTAATTGTACCCTGATTATCTTCCCCACCAATCACAACTTGCTCAAATCCATCTTGAAAGAGATTCAGTTTATCAGCATCCAGATTCCAGGTATTACTATTAGTTGTATCTCCAATTGTTATATCGACAGTCGGGTCAAGGGGAGATAACACCACCGTTCCGGTTCCTTGGACTTGTGGCGTTTGCGGGATATTGGGAGTATCAACGACCCGAATCTGATCCGCAATCAAGGTTGTTATACTCTCTCCTGTTCCGCTGGCTTGAATAAAACCATCTTGCACATTAATTCCGGCTGCACCATTAGCACCGATTCCCTCTAGGGTGAGAGTTCCGTCTGCGGTTGTCTCCACACCACCGCCTCTTAAATCAATGCCATAGTTACTGTCTCCTGTTCCTTTACCCACACCAATTAAAGTAATCGCACCATCCCTCGCTGTAATTCGAGCAGGATTATTTTCACCCAATTCCTGAACCCTAATTCCGTGATTTTCTGTTATCCCCGCACCAGCAATTCCCTCAATCGTAATAGTTCCCGTTCCAGTTACCTCAACAGTAGAACCCCGAAACAGTTCCACTCCATGGTTAAATTGATCTGGTTCAGTTCCTCCCTGACCAATAAACTGAATATCTCCATCTTTGCTACTAACTACACCACCTAAATCAAGTTTGATTCCTTGACTCCCATGTAACGTCCCTTCTCCTCCATTACCTCCAGTCCCATCAATAATAATTGTTCCTGTTCCTGTTGACTGGACACTTCCCCCATGATTACCAATAGAAACTCCATAATGTAAACCATTATCCCCAGAACCCCCGGTGCCGATGAGATGAATGATGCCATCTTGGGAAGACACCGTCGCGTTATTAATCGATATGCCCCGATTTCCTAGAATATCTGGGCTAAAATTCCCGCCGTTTCCCCCTGTACCGTTTAAGGTAATTGTTCCTTGTCCAATTGCTTCTACTCGACTATCATCAATAATATGGATACCAGAAATACCCGAGGTCGTATTTTCTTCAGTTCCGCCAATCCCCAGGATCGAAATATGACCTGTACCCGACTCAACCGTTCCTGACGCGATCGCAACCCCAACCTGATTCGGTATAATTCCCCCAGAATCCGTCTGTATCTCTGCCGATGGGGTTACCTCTACCCCAGTTTCTACCGTATTCCCCGAACCCGTTAACAAAGCAGCTAAATCCAGAGGGTTTGTCGGTAACGCTAACCCCTCATTACTCCTCGGTAACTCTACCTCAAAACTTAACACTTGTCCCGGTTGGGAGATTTTCACCAAACGAGAATTCGGCACAGCCGCAATTGTAATCGTTCCCCCAGATGTCGTCAGCGTTCCCGTATTCACCACTTGTCCACCCAGTAACGCTAAATCCCCTCCGGGTGCAACCGCCAATTCACCCGCATTAATAATGATTCCCCCTGGGGATAAATCAAAGGCAAATTGACTGGGATCTCCGACCAAGTTCTGATAATTATTATCTCCGAATGCATTAAACCAGTCATTGCCAAATCCAATTCCCGTCGCCGTTGTTGCGGTAAAATCAGCCGGGACATTGAGTTGAGCATTCGCCCCAAAAATAATTCCCGCCGGATTCATTAAATATAAATTTGCTGTTCCCCCGGTTACCTGAATCAAGCCGTCAATAATGGAAGGATTTTCGCCAACCACTCGTCCCAGAATATTTCTCAGCTCCGGAGTTGCCAAAAAATTAGCAACTTGATCTGAATTAATGCCCAACTCTTGGAAACTGTGGAATAAATTCATCCCATCACTCGACAAACTGCCACCTTGAATATCAAAGTTGTCGCCATTTGGAGTGACAATTGTACCCGTACCGTCATCGGCTGGGATAATCGGTTGAGCCAATACTGGATCAGCCGTTACCAGTCTTACCGTTCCAGCTAAGAGAGTTAACAGGCAGATTTTGCACCACTGAGCAGATTTCATCAGGTTAATTGTTTGTTACAAACAGACTGCATTCTATCCCAGTGTTCTTTTTTATTTTTCCTTCAGCAACAAAACGCTAAAAAACGCTAACTTATGTAATCTTGTCGGTTGGTGGAAATAAACTCAACCCTATTAAACGCTGTAAATATTTCTCAAACTCCTACATAAGACAGATGACACAAGATATACAGTGCTTTGCGCTGTAATAAAGTACAGTAGATATAGCGCTTCGCGCTGGTCTATTTACACCAAGCGAGATGTATCCTTTATCAGGAGGCTTTTAGAACGTTTGTACTGTAACTACACGAGAGCGAACTGCTATAAAAGTCCCCCTTTTTAAGGGGGATTTAGGGGGATCGACAATGTACCGCATAGCAGAGCAAACTGCTGTAAGATAATCCTCGCCGTCAACTTTAATTTTTCTCACCAGCTTATTTTCTAGTCTCTAATCACTTAAAACCGCTAAATGCAAAATCCCATCCCCCTGATTCGCCAACGGATTCTGCGTGTGACCAATCACTAAGCCATCAAAGGGCGCATACGCTTTAATGCTATTCTCACCAAAGGCATCGGAAATAATGCACAAAACTTGCTTTTTGTCAACTCGCTGACCCAATTTAACAGTAAGGCGCAAAATCCCACTCCGGGGCGCTCGTACCCACTTACTTTGCTTAACTTCTAATGATAGGTGCAAAGACTCAGGGAACGCCAACTCAATCATATTTAATCCCATCATCATCCGTAGGATACCTTCGACACCAATGGCGATCGCATCCGGGTCAAATCGCAACGCCTCCCCCCCCTCATACAAGAGGATTGGGATACCTCGCTTCGTCGCGGCTTGGCGTAACGAACCATCACGCACCGTTGAATGCATCAGCAGGGGTGCAGCAAACGCTTTCGCACAGGAATAGGTTTCTGGGTCATCTAAATTCGCCCGGATTTGCGGTAAATTTGTGCGATGTTGAGCCGCCGTGTGCAAATCAATCCCATGAGTACAGCGACTCACTATTTCTGTCATAAACAAATCCGCCAACCGAGAGGCTAAAGAACCACGAGAGGAACCAGGAAACGAACGATTTAAATCTCTGCGATCGGGCAAATAACGGGATTGTTCAATAAAGCCAAAAACATTAACAATTGGCACAGCAATCAGGACACCCTGAAGTTGAGACGGATTAATCCGTTCTAAGACTTGGCGAATAATTTCCACCCCATTAATTTCATCCCCATGAATCGCCGCACTCATCCAAAGTCGTGGACCCGCCTCCACACCATTAATCACAGTAATCGGTAATGAAAGCAGCGTTTGTGTGGGTAAACGGGCGACCGGAATTTCTGTGCGCTTCCGTTCTCCGGGCGCAACAGTAATTCCACCAATTGTTATAGATTCATGATTCACAGTTGAGTTTTGAGTTTTTAATTTTGACCCTTCACTGGGTTTGAGGTAACCGAGTTCGTAGGGGCGGGTTTAGGGACTTACGTTTCGCTATTGATGATAACGTTTGCACAAAACCCGCCCTTTCCAAAGGTAGGCGCAGGTTTCACGATTATCACTTCTTCCCTCACCCATAAGTAACTAAACGCGCCCCGACTAACTTTTGCATACAACAAACAAAGGACATAAGACAAAGGACATAAGACAAACTAATACTGAATGCGATCGCGCGTTTTTCCTGATGCTGCATTTTTCTGCAAAAACTCAATAATTTTCCCCGCCACATCCACACCCGTCGCATTTTCAATCCCTTCTAAACCAGGAGACGAGTTAACTTCCATCACCACCGGACCATGATTAGATCGCAACAAATCCACACCCGCAACCCTCAATCCCATCGCTTTCGCCGCCCGTACCGCCGTACTGCGTTCCTCTGGAGTTAACTTCATTTGTTCAGCTTTACCCCCCCGATGCAGGTTGGAACGAAATTCCCCCGGTGCGCCTTGTCGCTTCATCGACGCCACAACTTTGTTATCAATCACAAAGCAGCGAATATCCATACCCCCCGCTTCTTTAATAAACTCCTGCACCAGAATATTGGCATCTAAACCGCGAAAGGCTTCAATGACTGACTTCGCCGCTTGATGAGTTTCCGCTAAAACCACCCCAATTCCTTGAGTTCCTTCCAGCAATTTAATCACCAGAGGCGCACCGCCCACAATTTCAATTAACCCATCAATATCTTTAGTGGAATTAGCAAACCCAGTCACCGGAAGTCCCACACCTTCACGGGAGAGAATCTGAAGACAGCGTAACTTATCGCGGGAACGAGAAATGGCTTGGGATTCATTCGCCGCGAACACCCCCATCACTTCAAATTGGCGCACCACAGCCGTCCCATAAAACGTCTTAGACGCACCGATGCGAGGAATAATCGCATCCAACTCTTCCAAAACTTTCCCCTGATACACCACCTTGGGCTTATGAGACGTAATATTCATATAACAGCGCAGGTAATTAATCACCCGCATGTCATGACCCCGCGCTTCCCCCACTTCCTTGAGGCGTCGCGTGGAATATAGCGAAGCATCTTGGGACAAGATAGCTATTTTCATACAAGCAAGAACTATAGAGTCGTCTTCTTAATTGTGCGCTTCCTGGTTGAACTTTGGACAAAAGACTGACCCGCATCGACTAAAAAGCGTTTGCGGATGGCTTGACGCCCTAACAGCATCCGGAATCCCATAACATCTCGGTTCGTCAGGGTAAGTTCAATCAACCAGCGCTCCCCGTTTAGTTCTACCATAGTTTGGATCACGGGTCGTAACTGGGCGTGACCCCCAGAATTGCGAACTTGTCGCTGGTCAATGAGTTCGGCTTCAGCAGAGACAGTGCGATGGGTATCTCGTTGATAGGGATGGACTTTGAACCGAACCCTGGTTTTGTCATCCCGTGAGAAGGTTTCTACATCAAAGGCGTGTAAGGCGGAGGAACGCGCCCCGGTGTCAATTTTAGCTTTAATCTGGGAAATTCCTAGATCCGGCAAGGCGACTCGTTCCCGCCAGCCGATAATGGATAAGGACTTGGACATAAATTCAGTAGACTGAACAGTTTTCGGTTAAGCTCGCAGGGGAGCTGGGGAAGCAGAGGGAGCTGGGGGAGCTGGGGGAGCAGAGGGAGCTGGGGGAGCTGGGGGAGCTGGGGGAGCTGGGGGAGCTGGGGGAGCAAACAAATGACGAATGACGAATGACGAATGACGAATGACGAATGACGAATGACGAATGACGAATGACGAATGACGATCCCCTCCGTTGGTATGACTTGTTCCCACCGAACTTATCGCCAAAACAAGCTAAAATTCCCTTGACGAGTCTCAAGGATAGAGCAAAACCATGACAAATGCATCTCCCATCCCCGTGGTTGTCAACGGCGCGGCGGGTAAAATGGGTCGTGAAGTGATTAAGGCGGTCAGTCAAGCCGAAGATATGACCTTGATTGGTGCCGTTGATCATAACCCGAACTATATGGGTCAAGATGTTGGCGAAGTCGCAGGTTGTGGTGCATTGGAAATTCCGATTCTGAATGACCTGCAAGCTACGCTAGTCATGGCGACTCAGGAAAAAGTGCAAGGGGTGATGGTGGATTTTACCCACCCTGACAGCGTTTATGAGAATGTTCGCGCCGCGATCGCGTATGGGGTTCGTCCAGTTGTCGGTACGACGGGACTCAGCAGTGATCAAATCAAAGACTTAGGCGAGTTTGCCGAAAAAGCCAGCACAGGTGCTTTAATAATTCCCAATTTTTCCATTGGCATGGTCTTATTGCAACAAGCCGCCATTCAAGCCTCCCAGTATTTTGACCACGTTGAAATTATCGAACTTCACCACAATCAAAAAGCCGACGCCCCCAGTGGTACAGCGATTCAAACCGCTCAACAATTAGCCGGATTGGGCAAAACCTATAATCCCGCTAAGGTCGAAGAAACCGAAAAACTGGCGGGGGCTAGGGGGAGTGTCGCCAATGATAACATTCGCATTCACAGTGTCCGCTTACCCGGTTTAATCGCTCACCAAGAAGTCATCTTTGGGGCGTCCGGTCAAATCTACACCCTACGTCATGATACTAGCGATCGCTCTTGTTATATGCCAGGCGTCTTGCTTGCCATTCGCAAAGTAACTCAGCTCAAATCTCTCTTCTACGGATTAGATAAGATATTGTAATAAATGACGAATTCCCCGTTCCCCGTTCCCTATTCCCCGTTCCCCGTTCCCTGTTCTCTGAACAAATGACCAATGACTAAAACCCATGCTAGTACCACTTACCCGCCAGAGCTTTGAGCAACTTATTCCTGTCATTGCGACAAGTTCCCAGTATGCTTACTACTGGGGAAAATTCCCAGATTTTTTAAAGCGACTGCTGATTTCGGTTGTCGCTGTTGTCGTCGTATTGCTCTTAGGACTCTTTTTGGGTGAAGGGTTTGATCCCTTGCGCTTTCTCTTAGGTATCATCACCGGGTTGTACTGGTTTTGGAGTCCTGTCTACTGGGCAAGTCGGCGTAATATGCAGATACGCCGCTATAAATATAGTGGTTTCTGGCAAGGTCGAGTCTCGGATGTTTTCGTCACTGAAGAGTTGATTGGTACTGAAGAAAATGTCAACAATCGGGGCGAGTTGGTGATTGTGGAAAATCGGGAGCGACGCCTGAATGTAGAAGTCGGTGACGAGAGCGGATTTAGCACACTGCTACAAGTCCCTCTGCGCCGCACTCACAAAGGTATTGTTCCCGGTCAAATTGCCCAGATGGTGGTGATGTCCAATCAGCCGGATTTATCCCGTATTGCCACCAATAGTGATATTTATATTCCTCGCTTAAATATCTGGGTAAGTGACTATCCTTATGTACAGCGCACTGTGTTTAGTCAAGTTAGTCGCCAGTTAACTCAAGCCGAGGAGGACGATTATCCAGCCAACCGTGTGGTCAAGACTCGGCGTCGTCGGCGTTGAGGGGATGAGGAAGCATGTAGAGACGCGCCATGGCGCGTCTGGGAAGCTGGGGAGGTTTTAGTGTTCCATGATTTCTGCCAAGCTGTATTAGTCAGGGCGGGTTTAGTTACATCTGGGTAAGGAAAGAAACGATAGTAGTAAAACCCGCCCCTACAAAATTGGTCAGGGCGGGTTTTGCCCAAACGTTATCATCAATAGTGAAACGTGATTCCCTCGCGCCCGCCCCTACAACCCATACCCTCGAAGAATTCAACTGACACTGGAACTATCCTGCCCGTATGCCTGCCATGCTAAGTCTACCAGTCCATTAACAATAGCTGCCGCGACGACCGATGAACCTTTGCGCCCTTCTATGCGAATATGAGGCACTAAGGAGTCTTCGAGTCGGGATTTGGCAACATCTACTTCAACAAATCCCGAAGGTGTGCCAATGACTAAGGCGGGACGGATTTCTTCGGCTTCAATCAGTTCCACCAACGCCGTTAGCGCCGTTTGCGCTTGACCCACCACAAAAATACCCTCTGGGTAACGTCTGGCTAGGGTTTGAATTCCCCAAGCCGCCTTCGTCTTTTCTTTTTGCGGGCGCGTGATGGCTTCCATGCTGCAATAGACGGGATTGGCAAAGGTTTCTTGGATGTGAGGTGTAATTCCCACCTGTACCATCGGCACATCTACCACAATCGTAGTCCGAGCCGCTAGCGCCGCCGCACCAGCTTGTAACGCACGTTCGGAAAACCGAATCAGCTTTTGATACTCAAAGTCGGCTGTAGCATAAATCACCCGGCGCACAATTTCGTATTCGGCGGGTGAAAAGGTATGAGCGCCAATTTCGCGATCGATAATTGCCAAACTTTGAGCATCTGTTCCGTGCCATTCCATGGTGTCTCTCAATCCCAACCCGATTTTTGAGCCGTGAAAACTTTAGGACTGACCCTAGAGTCAGCTTCCTAGATAGCTTATCAGACTATTCTTACATTCAGTAGACTCAAACGGCTTGCTCCCGCGCATTTTGCCTTTGAGGGATAATGTAGCGTGTAATACAAATTAATCAGACCTGTAGGGGCGACCCACTTGCATTAATTAACACCACCAATCCACTCAATGGGATCGGGTCGCCCTTTCTCTGGAGTTGGTTCATCCTCTGCTTGTATTTTTAAATCCCTAGTAAATCCGTTAACAAAACCTGCTGATTAAACTCCAAATCTCTAAATCGATTCTGAAACTCTTCTGTCGTCATATCCTGACGAATTCTTAAATCATTCCCGACAATTTTACATAAAACTTCTCGCGCCACTCCCCAGGCAAAATAACGCCGCCCCTCCTTCTCATCCTTTCACTTTGACTAACATTGACCTTGGATACAGATGCGGTTACGTCCTTGAGATTTTGCCTGTTTATATGCCTGATTTAAGCCGCGAGTCGTCGCTTTTAATAACCCATTTGACCGATGCACAAAAACGAGCTAAATTCTGAGCAGCGAGCTGTAGCAATATGCTGTAAATGCGTTTTAGCTAGCCCGGAATATCGAGTCCGTCGTAAATCTAATTTCCGCACACCTTGAGAAATTGTCCCTTCAACTCCCGCACGACAGGAGTACTTTTTCTTGAATTCTTTAGTTTTTTGCTCTTGGCGACGAGCGTTAAGTGATTCATACTCGTCACGAGGTCGCAATTTCAGTTTTCTGGGTGCTTTCAAGCTTTTTGTACAACGACTTCTTTCTGAACAAATTGTACAATGTTGACGGTCAAATACCACTTGGATTACAGGATGCTTACTTTTATCATATTCAATCCGCCATAAGCGACTCAGATTTCCTTGGGGACATTGAGCAATTTTTTTATCCCAATCAATGAAAAACGCCGACACATCAAATCCTGTATTTAACTTAGACTGCCAGCTTACATCCACCGCCGCCGGACCAATAAGCTCAACTTGATGAGCTTGATGACTTTCCACTAATTGATAGGAATCAACGTAAGCAGCATCCACATAGTGTTCCCTCGGTAGCCAGTCTTTTTCGGCTAATTTATGATGAATTAATGATGTCAAGACACCATCGGGAGTTGTCGCCACCGTTGTCTCTACATTGGTAATTATATTTGGCGTGTCCGGGTCACAAGTTTCCGTCAAGTGAACTTTATATCCATTCCTCATCTGAACATCGGTGGGTTAGGTTGGACACTTCATTGAATGGTTATTCGCTTCGATTAAATGCCGCCTAACCCACCCTACGGCACTAATGTAAAAAATATCAATCTATTGTAGGGGCGGGTTTAGGGACTCAATTGGGTGGGTTAACGATAACTGAACAACAAAACCCGCCCTTTATTCAATGGCGCTTTTAAACTCAATTTGCCCCAGGGTTTTGTAATTTAAGCAAAGATAGGCTAAGGTTCCCTTACTACAAACTACGAATACTACAAACTACGAACATTGGTGGGTTAGGTTGGACACTTCATTGAATGGTTATTCGCTTCGATTAAATGCCGCCTAACCCACCCTACGGCACTAATGTAAAAAATATCAATCTATT
>NZ_JAVJQP010000024.1:0-11282 GCF_040218875.1 Coleofasciculus sp. D1-CHI-01 | reverse complement strand
AACTGAACCGACTCCGGTACAAAGGAAGGCTTTAGATTTGTTGGGTGTCAGCCTAATATGTACCCAGTGAGCCTGAAACTGAAATCGCCCTAAGCGGGGATAGGCATACAGTGTAGCGATTTGTCAAAGGGGAACTTCAGATTAGCCGTCGCGGTGATCAGCCGTTTGAGGTGCGATACCGCGTGCATTTAGGGCAAGAGAGCAAGGATTGTAGAGACGCGCCATGGCGCGTCTGGGAAGCTGGGGAAGAGAAAACTAACCTAATGCAGCGACTGCACCACCTCGAACCCAAGCTGAGTCAGGCGCAACGCCAGCATCGCGAAACCATTTTGGCGTTAGTCGAGCAAGCTTGTGCCGAGTGTTTAGGTTTCCCGGTATCCCTGCATCGAGTGGGTTCAGCACGTTTGGGTGTGCAGAGTCCGCAAAGCGATTTAGACGTTCTTTGCCTGATTCCGGCGTATCTGTCTGGGGAGGCGTTTTTGGAAAGCGTGGGACAACGCTTGGAGGGGTTATGCGATAGCGAAGCGCTGCTGCGAAGCGCAGATCGCGCCCAAGTCGTCTCATCCGCAAAGATACCTCTGTTGAGGATGCAATTTGAAGGCGTGTCTGTCGATCTCCTGTATGCCCGTCGTCCTTCTGATCTAGGCACAGTTGAGCCGTTCACAGAGGCAGCACGACCCTTTTTTGATCCAGTCAGTTGGAAAGCACTGGTGGGTTGTTTGGAAGCTGATATCCTTACAGATATAGTACGCCAGTACGTGCCGCTAGCGTCTTTCCGAGCGCTATTGAGGGCAGTGCGGGCGTGGGCGAAGGCACGCCAGATTCACGGTAATGCTTGGGGGTTTCTGGGTAGCTTCTCTTGGGCATTGCTGGCGGCTTGGAGTTGCACTCGTTATCCCGAAACGGTTGCGGATACAGGGCTTGAGGCATTACTTGCCCATTTTTTCCAGGTACTCAACCAACAGGATTGGACTCAGCCTGTAGCATTGACCCCAGCAGGTAAACAATACCAAATGTTGCCATACGACTGGCTACCTATAATTACCTCCATTGAACCCTGTCAAAACAGCGCCCGTAATGTCACGCGATCGACTGCACAGATTTTGCGCCGCGAATTCGAGCAAGGGGCGGCTATTTCCGAGCAAGTATTGGCTGGCAAAATAGTTTGGGATGCTCTTTTCGAGATAGCTGATTTACCGACGCAATCCGATTGGTTCTTGGTGCTGACGGCAACCTGTGACAACAACGATCGCTTGTCAGCCTGCTGCGGTTGGTTGGAAGGTCATGCGATCGGCTTGGTTATCGCTCTGGAACAGCAACTCAATATATACGTTAGACCTTGGACTGGGATTAGGAGAGGGCAAAACAAGATTTGCGCGGTGTTAGGATTAAAGTCTTCCCAAGACTTTGATGATGTTGCAATTGAGCAGGTTGGTCGAGATTTTGTTCTTCAGTTCAATGCTGATTCTAATGGCATTAGGTTGGAGTGTGTGGTGTGCGATCGCTCCTCCAGAATCTTTTTTGAGGCAATTTATGAATTGCCCCTACATCCATCTGTCATTGCCTCTAACTCCAGTTCGCATTGCCTAAACACATAATTAAGTGCTGCAAAAAGTTGTTCAAGATTATATATCGTATAGGCTACAAAATTCTTGGTAAAACGATTATTTTGGAGTTTGCCAAATTGCCAAAGCTGACCATTCGAGACAATTCCGTATATCGTCTGCTGTTCAGATTGGTCATTCATCTTCTGAATCGCCACCATTTCAGCTAAACATTGACCCCATCCTTTAATAAAATCATCCCGTTTAGCTTCAACAACAACAAAAAATGGCTGCTCAAATACTTCTTTTCCTAGAGGCGATCGTTTGGCTATGATATAGTCAGGTACACCTGATAATTTTTCATTATAAATCAGCGACTTATGACTCCACAAAGTAAACTTATCTCGATCAAGGCGATAAAGCTCTTTCAGAACTGGAAAAATAATCGTTTCACAAACAGCATAGTCTGACTCCTCAAACGTTAATTCTCGCAGACAAAACTCTAAATCCTCTCTAAAGGATTCTCGAACAGCAATTTCAGTTTCGATGATATAGTTCGTTTCTGAAGAAGTGATTTCATACTCTTTTAGGACTTCCCCAATATTTTTGTAAGATTCAAAAGACATAATAACAGATTACCTCTTGGACTGTAACTTTACATTAAGTGGAATGTCACTGATTTAATGTTGGTGGGTTGAGCGAAGTCGAAACCCACCCTACGGTCTATCAAAGGTTTCGACGATTTATTAATGGTTATTTCAGTGCCATTCATATTAAGTATATGAGTACAATTAAAGTATCCTGCGGGAAGGCTGCGCCTATGTTTATGCATCGGCAATTAAAATTGCCGTGGCCAAAAAGAGCTTATGCCTGAATCTCAAAATTATTCAGATAAGCAATTGGATCACTCGGATCAAATTGGCGTTGATCAATAAAAACGGTACCCGGTTCCGCTTTCATCGGATCACTGGGTAACTCAATTTTTAATGCCTCCGCCACCTCTGTATAAACGTCTAACGGATAAATTTCATCTAAGATTTTATCAGCATCCTTGGGATAATCTTGTTGTTCAATTTGACCCCAGCGAATCATCTGAGTGAGCAACCAAACTCCATGGGAACGCCAGGGATAGTTAACTGGATTCGGCTTCTCTGGATCATCGCTATTGTCACCATAAAACTGATAAAAATTAGGAATCGTTTCCAACCTTTCTTGGTTATCAAAACCACCATAACTATAGTTGCCCAATAAAGCAGGTTCGATATATTCCTGATCCGTATCCAAATACCTGCTTTGGGCAAGGATTTGGGCAACTTCGCGGCGATTTTTGGCTTGTTCGCAAAACTGGCAGGCTTCTAGAATCGCCGCCACTAAAGCCCTAGCGGTTGCGGGATGTTCGTCCACCCAAGCTTGCATCGTGGCTAGCACATTTCCCGGATGTCCCGTCCAAATATTCTGTGAGGTATTGGCAATAAATCCATTTCCCTGTAAAACTGTCTGCTGGTTCCACGGTTCACTGCTGCTATAGGCATCCATCACGCCGGCTTGAATTTTATAGATCATTTGGGAGGGGGCAATCTCCATAAATTCAACCTCACTTTCCGGATTAATTCCCATCGCCGCTAACCAATAGCGGCTAATGTAATAATCCATCGAAGCATTCGACTCAGTAGCAAAAATAGGCGGTTCCTGGAATTTGCGAACATATTGGCGATAGGAATCGGCAAACTCCTGAAAGGTGAAATATTCAATTGCTGGTCGAATTCCCGCATCCCAGGCTTTGGGAGATAAGGTAATGCTGCTGCCATGGAGATTGAGTACCATCAGGGCAACCATGGGGGCGGCTTCTGCTCCTAATTGTGCTATCATTGGCATTCCATATAAGGCTTGAGCCGCATCTAACTGGTAGTCGAGTAAGCCATCCTGAATTTGCTGCCAATTCTCTTGCTTACTCAGGCTAACATTCAGTCCATAGCGAGCAAAAAAGCCTAATTCTTGGGCGATAACCAGGGGCGCACTTTCGGTAATCGGGATAATGCCTAGGTTGAGGTACGTTTTTTCGAGTTTGCCAAAGTCAACCTCTGAGACGGATGAGGATTCAGATGAGTTATTCTTTCCGGAAGTGGACAGATTCCCCGAGTTACAAGCTGCAAAGGCTAATCCTGTACTTGCCAGACTGGTGTATTTGAGAAAATGGCGGCGCTTCATGTTCTTGTATCCTCACCCAATTATATATCTGACAATGAATTTACCGCGTAAGGGGGACAAGGAGATGGGGAAGATGGGGAGATGGGGAAGATGGGGAGATGGGGAAGCTGGGGAGATGGGGAAGCTGGGGGAGATGGGGAAGATGGGGGAGAAAAATTCAATCTTGAACGTCAATAATAGCAAAATCCTTGTAGTGCGTTTAGCGAAGCCATGCCGCAGGCTTTGCATCTTGCTCGCTACATGGAGCATCTTGCTCGCTACATGGAGCATCTTATTCGCTACTAATACCCAATTTAGATGCCTGACAGCTTATCCGAACAATCAGGTATCGACTACCGTTTTACTAATCGGTTGACCTGTCCAAACGATAACCGATAAAAGTTGGCTACGTGGTTCAGCCTTAAATCCCCCAACCACGGCTTTAATTTCCAGGAAAAAAATTTCCCAGCAGGCGGGTTCCATAACCCACTGTATCGGTGTATTCGGCAAATGCGTTCCGCATCGTTGGACTGACGACCCATAAATTGGACGAATCGTTGAAGGACAAAACAATATATCAATAACGTTAGGTTTAAATCCATATTTACCCGCAAAATAGGTAACATCTTCCCATTGATAAATTAACTTGTCGTTAGTCCCTAAATAGTCATCATTTTCTGAACAATTTGCTCCGAGTAACCAAACTAATCTAGAGCAGATCACTTCCACCCGCAGGCGATCGCTCCTAAGTAGATTAACCTCTTCAGGCAGCAAGATAGCGTCAGATTTGGGCGACCAAACTTGGACGGAGGTATTGCCATCAATGGACACCTCTCTCAAGGTGAGATGGGGCGGATATCCGGCAGGATACGCAGGCGCAATCGCCAGTTCCTCCGGAATGAATCGATTAATCATATTACCTATTGCAATGTCTGCCACTCAATCGAAGAGTGCTATACCTTGCAGTTTCGTATATTTAGGCATGAAATTAGGATAATTTATGCATTTTTAGAATAAAGTTAATTCTTTTTCTGCATAAATTATCCTAAAATTGGCAATTATCCCAAAAACTGTCACGGTTTAGGTAAGTTCATCCACATCCCCAGCCTGTTGTCTGCAAATGAAAACTCTTCGGGTTTAATTCGTCTTGATCAAAGCTTGCGGCTTGAATCAATGCTTGGAAAATGGCAAAATGTCTGGAATCTGGGAGGGAGAGTTCCGGATGCCATTGCAGCGCGATCGCAAAAGGATGCTGTTTATGTTCTAATGCTTCAATTAAACCATCGGCAGCTTTAGCGACAACCTGCCAACCTTGAGGTAGGGTACGCACGGTTTGATGATGCCAAGAGACAACAGTAAGTTCCTCCTTTCCCATAATTCCAGAGAGTTGGCTATCGGCATAAATCCGCACTGTATGCTGACTCGGTTTCAGCATTTCCTCGCGATGCAGGATATCTTCCCCAAATTCATCTGGCAGATGGGAGACTAAATCACCCCCACTCGCTACCATCAGCACTTCTAAGCCGCGACAAATCCCCAAAACAGGCTTGTGTTTCGCCAAGGCTAGTTTCGCGAGTGCCAATTCAGCCTGATCTCGTTCCGGATCAGTGCCATAAATTGTCGGATGAGGGGAACCGTTGTACAAATCGGGATCGATATCACCCCCACCTGTAAAAATTAACCCATCAACTTGGTTCAGGATAACGGTGGGATCAGATTGAACAGGCGGAAGCAAAATGGGTATTCCTCCAGCAGACTGGACTGCCTGAGTATAACCCGCCGGGGAATAAAAGTTTCCCGTTGGCTTATAGTTATAGGTGGTAATTCCAATGATTGGCGGTGTCATCGGTTTTAGATTCATCAAGGAAAGCGTCGATAAGGGTTTTCTGGTTTAGCTTATACAATTTTTACTGAATAAATTGATAAAATTACTGCATTCTCAGCGATTAATTTCAGATCAAGGGTAGAAAATGAGCAAGAGGAGGCGATTGAAATCGCTGCTACACAAACAAAGTCCCCTGGCGCGGACTGGACTGGATGATAATGGGGGTAGCGTTCCCCGGATTTGGTATTAGCCAGGGCGGTACGCCTACATTTATATAATGAGCATTAATGCCTTTTTAGACTAGCCGAGTAAACGGATCAGGATTCAGCTTCAATCCAGCCTTTAATGGTTTCAATGGGAATGTTGACAGCAGGAAATAATGACTTTAATGCCTCAATACCACCTGCTTTTAACGCACTTTGTAGTCGCTGCTTAAAGGTTGGATTGTGTTTTATTTCTTGGTTAATGGCTTCGATAACAACACTTTGTCGTTCAGATTCAGTTAAGGTTGGGTTAGAGTTTTTCAGTTGTGCTAATAATTGCTGAATCTCGGCTGCGGCTTCAGCTAGATTTTGTCTTTGTTCGGGGGTGTAGTTGTATTGACTGCCAATGTTATCGCCGACGATATTTCCAGTAACACTCCCGTTGATGCTGGTAAAAATAGCACCTCGGAAATCATTGGTAGGCTGTTCTGACATGGTTTCAAGGATTTGCAATATTTTTCCTAGACAATCTATCAAGGGATTGCCAGACTGATCCGGAAGCGATGCTGGAGATTCAGCTACAGATTGGTTGTAAAATTGATAACGGTCTTGAATTGCTGAGATTACATCAAGTAGATCAGGCGTGCGATCGCAGGTTGTTTTTGCGAGCATTTCAAACAAATCAGGTAATAGTTCTGATCCGCCAATTTCTTGTAACACTTTAGCCGCATCCCAACGAATAAATTCATTGTCATTCAATAAGGCTTGCAGTAACGCCGTAATTGCCTCTGGCGTGCCGATTTTCCCCAAGGCTTCAGCCACGATTCTATGTACCAAAACATTTTGATCCTGCCAAGCATCAACTAAAGCAGAAACAGCTTCTGGTGCGCCAATGGTTCCTAACGCTTCAACCGCACGACAACGAACAAAAGACTCTTCATCTTGTAACGCCTGAATCAACGCGGGAACCGCCTCTGAAGCCGTAAGAGTTTCTAAGGCTTTAGCGACGCTGGAACGAACAGAACTATGTTCATCTTGTAAGGCTTTAATTAATTTTGAAATAGCGGATTTACAGCCAATTTTTCCTAAGACTTCAACAACAGAACAGCGTACAGAATGGTTGGGAGCAGATAAAGCTTCGATAAGAATCTCAATCGTTTCTTCAGAACCCATATTTCCTAACGCCTCAGCCGCATTTTTATGGGCAGAATGGTTGTCACTGAATAACGCTTGTTTTAATACCGCGATCGCGTCTGATGTGCCAATCTCTTTTAACACCTCAGTAATCCTCTGGGATAGACATCCGGCTAAGTAATGATCACGCAATGCATCACTCAGGGCTGGAATCGTTGCGGCTGTACCAATAGCCACTAATCCTTTAAGCGCCTGCATACGAATTGAGTCGTTTGGATGGAACAACGCTTGATGTAATCCAGGAATTGTGGCTTCAGTACCTATACTTGATAAGTTATTAATGGCTTGATACGCGATCGGATCATCAGCATTGGCTAAAATCTGACATAGCGCTGGAATAACTGCTTCATTTTGCTTATGCACTAAGACACAAGTGGCATTACGGCGAACTGATTCTTGTTCATGTTCTAATGCTTGTTTTAGTGCCTCAATTGCCATAAAATTATCAATTTTACCTAGTGCATTCGCTGCATTATAACTCAAATTAAGTTCACCATCAAACAACGCTTTCTGGAGTAAATTAATGGCAGATTTTGTACCAATATTCGCCAAAACTCCAACCACACAACCATACATCGATCTATCCTGACGTAACAAAACATCACCTAATAGTTCAATTGCTGATTCCGAGCCAATATTTCCTAATACTTCTACCACATATCGATTACAATCTTCATCGAAAGCCAGTTGATGCAATTGTTCAATCGCTTTCTCTGTACCAATTGTTCCTAAAACATTGACTACAGTCCAACGAATCCCTTTGTGTTGATCAGTTAACGCTGGTTCCAGTGCATCAATAACCGATTCTGAGCTAATTTGACCCAACCCATTAACGGCACTCCACCGAATATAATAGTCTTCACTAGATAAGCTGGAAATTAGCGCTTCAATTGCCCATTCTGATCGGGTTATCCCTAACAAATTTGTTTTCACTGCTTCCGGAACATTTAATTGAGTTACTAAACCCACAGTCTTTTCTTGAAATTCGGGTTTAACCGCCCCAGCAAATCTTGCACCTAACCGCAAATCTACCTCTAGCGCTAATGTAACCACCCGCACCGCCTGCGCTTTATTGTCAACTAATGCCAACATTAACGCCAAGGGTTCTGTCCATTTTAAATAATTTAAATAGTCTTGTTTTAATTGATCATCACTGAGTTCGAGAATCTTTTGCCACGATAGCAGATACTCAGCGGCATAGTAATCCTGAATGAGTTGATGACACAATTCTATGTTCGTAGTAGGCACTTCAGTGCCAGAAGCGCTAAAGCGCTGACTACGAACAATTAAATGGTGTTTGAGTAAGTCCTCTAAGCAACGGAGTGCCAAATCATCTGGACAATTTACCTTCCCTTGTAAAAATTCCGTAAAAATACTCTCAACCTTTCGATGAGAAATACTTAACCGAAAATCGGTCGGATTGTCTCCCTGCATCATTTCAAAAGCCAGCTTTTCTAGCAATTTAGACCACCAGCGTCGAGACTCATCAGAAACAGGCGCATCTTCTTTCGACCCGCGTTCATATAACTGCGTAAATTGATGCAATGTTTCGGCTAAACTAGAGGGAATATCCCCTGTATTCTGAACAATCAAAGACAGCATTTCCATTACAAACGGCGTCTGACCCAACTCTCGCCAGTGATGGGCTAACTGTTGTAAGGATTGTTTATTTTGCCCCATCATAGAATAGTGAATAAATTGTTGTATTTGTAACGGAGTCAGGGGTTCGATTTCCAAGTGATTAGGAATATCCAAGTCCCCGCCTTCGCCCAAATTCCGTGTTGTAAAAATCATGGGGAGACGGAAATACTTCTGGCGAAACGCTTTTAAATCTATTCTTGCTGACTCTTTAGGTAACTCATTTAACCCATCCAGCAGCAGAAATAATCGCCGATTACGTAGCAGATTTTTGATATCCGAAATTTCCAGTAGTAACTCATGGGTTTCTAAGAAATATTGAATCAGATATAATACCCCCGAATGATGAGTTTCTGATGTTTTAAACCGTCGTAATTGCACCAAGACAGGAATCTGATTCTGGGGATTAGAAAGGGCTTGTTTGGCTTGTTCTAGCAAAAATTGAACTAACGCCGTCGATTTCCCTGAACCGGGCTGCCCAACTAATAGGACATGACTTGCCGCATATTGACGTAATCCAGTTAAAATAGGCAACGTCTCTGGTGTTTCGTCCCCTTCCTGTGGCGGCGGTTTGACTTGCTGTACCCTCAACTTAAACTGAAAGGGCGATCGCAGGTTTCCTGATGCATCCTGTGGTTTGTATATCGTCTCCGTCAGTTTGTCAAGCGTCCACCACTGTTCATAGACATCACAAATCGATCGCAGGTAGTCAGTAAACTCGATAGAGTAGTCTTGAACCATGGCAATGCGGTAATCTAGGCAATGCGATCGCTCTTCAACAGACAGAGGCGATCAGATTACTAATTCTCTGGTGGTGGTTTGGATCAGGACTTTTGAGGTGACGGACTCTGGATGAAGGATGAAAAATCTGTAACCAAGGACAGATGACACACAACGAATGATATAAGACATAAGACGAATGACAAATACCTGTAAAATTTCCATACGGGATTAGACAGAAAGGATAATCATGCGAATTTTAATCATGGGTGGTACTCGCTTCATTGGAGTCTACTTAACCAAAATCTTAGTTGAACAAGGACATGAGGTGGTACTGTTCAACCGAGGGAATAAACCAGCCCCTGTCGAAGGGGTACAACAGATTCATGGCGATCGCAAAGACGCTACTCAACTAAAGGAAAAGCTTTCGGGAGAAGCGTTTGATGCCATCTTTGATAATAATGGGCGGGAAACCAGTGACACCCAACCCCTAGCTGAGATATTTAAAGACAAAGTACAGCATTTTGTCTATATGAGTTCGGCAGGTGTCTATTTAAAATCTGACCAAATGCCCCATGTTGAAGGCGATCCCGTTGATCCCAAAAGTCGCCACAAAGGGAAACATGAGACGGAAGCTTACCTAGACACCCAAGGAATGCCGTTTACGGCGATTCGTCCAACCTATATCTATGGACCTCAAAACTACAACGATCTCGAAGCCTGGTTCTTTGACCGTATTGTTCGTGATCGCCCGATTCTAATTCCCAGTAGTGGTCTATTTATCACACAACTGGGACATTGTAAAGATTTAGCCCGTGCTATGTCTCTGGTACTGGGGAACCAGCAAGCCATTAGACAAATTTACAATGTATCTGGCGATCGCTATGTGACTTTTGACGGCTTGGCAAACGCCTGTATTGTGGCGGCGGGCAAATCTCCAGAGGATTTTGACCTCTTACATTACAATCCCAAAAAATTTGATTTTGGCAAGCGCAAAGCGTTTCCCCTACGAAGCCAACACTTTTTTGCTGATGTCCAGAAAGCCAAGACTCAACTCAATTGGGAACCGGAATATGACTTGATATCGGGACTTAAGGACTCATTCCAAAACGATTACCTAGCATCTGGGCGTCACGAAGCGGAGGTGGATTTCTCCTTAGATGACCAAATATTAGCCGCCAGTTGAGGTAACAGGTAAATTCCCCCAGAAATTAGGGTGAGGACAACCGATAACCAAAATAGGACAAGGGATGGCATCTCCCACACCTGCGGAAGTGGTGCAATTAATAGGGCAACTGCTGTAATTTGACTTACGGTTTTAAGTTTGCCCCAAATATTTGCGCCACTAATTTCCTGGGTCAAATTGGGGTTCACTCGCCACCCCGCGATCGCTAATTCCCGCGCTAATATTAGAAACACGCCCCAGGCGGGAACTTGACCCAATTCGATTAAGGCTAAAAGAGGGGCTAAGACTAATAATTTATCCACTAACGGATCAAGAAATTTTCCCAAATCCGTAACTTGATCCAGTTTTCGCGCCAGATAACCATCTAGCCAATCCGTACCTGCGGCAATTAAAAAGATTGCCAGACAAATCCAGCGCGTCTGATCCGTGGGATCATGCAGTCCGTATAGAATAAAGGGCAATCCGAGTAATCGAGAAAATGTAATCCATGTGGGTAGTGTCATCAGATTTATGAATCAGGGCGGATTTTGTTGGGCTGTTATCGGTGGGGAGGGCGGGTTTTGTTGAATAGTTATCGGTGGGGAGGGCGGGTTTTGTTGAATAGTTATCGGTGGGGAGGGCGGGTTTTGTTGAATAGTTATCGGTGGGGAGGGCGGGTTTTGTTGTTCCGTTGTTCCGTTAGTGGTGAGGAGGGCGGGTTTTGTTGTTCCGTTGTTCCGTTAGTGGTGAGAAGGGCGGGTTTTGTTGTTCCGTTGTTCCGTTAGTGGTGAGGAGGGCGGGTTTTG
>NZ_JAVJQP010000022.1:0-7521 GCF_040218875.1 Coleofasciculus sp. D1-CHI-01 | reverse complement strand
TTTGAGCTTGAATGTACTTTTTGACCGCTTTCAATGGTGCGCCCCCTACAGTGGCAACGAAATAGGAGTTTGTCCACAGTGTCGGAATTCGACTTTTGAGCCACGAGAATTCTTGCCTGAGGTATCGAGAAGAACGCCCTTACAGGAGTAAACGATGTTGCTGTTAGACTTAAACTTCCTGTCCATGGCAATCATCATACAACATGGCTGCCATATAATGATTCGCTGTCGCTCAATTGTTTATTTGAGGGGGTGAAACTTATCCCCGTGCATAGTAATGACAGGGGCTTGCGTTCCACCCCCTCAAACTCCCCCTATTTTTCGGTCAGTTCCCGATCGCGCTACCGCCTTGTTGATGAATCGCTTCTTATCCAATCTGCGTCAGGGTATCGGGCGACGTGTAGCATTAAAAGAGGCTCAAGATTATATTCGCACCATTACGGTTAAACAGTTACAGCAATCTAAATTCGGTCGTAGCATCTTAGCCGAATTAGAGAACGCATTACCCCAGACTCGACAATTGAGTGAAACCGATCAACCCCTTGCCCATCCTTACTTCTGGGGCGCTTGGATCTGTCAAGGAGAGACAAAAGCCGTACAATTGAACAGATTATAGAATTTTATGAAAATTGCTACCTGGAATGTCAACTCAATTCGTACCCGCCAAGATCATGTCTGTCAGTGGTTAACCGCAAATCCTGTGGATGTGCTGTGTTTGCAAGAAACCAAGGTAGTGGATGAGCAATTTCCGCGATCGCCTTTTGAAGACTTAGGCTATCATCTCTATGTGTCGGGGCAAAAAGCCTATAACGGGGTAGCACTGTTTAGCCGTAAACCTTTAGAAGCGGTGACTGTGGGGTTTACAGGCGTGTTGACGCCGGAAGAGGTGGGAGAATTGGACGGGCAAAAGCGGGTGATTACCGGGATTCTGGATGGCGTCCGGATTATTAATCTCTATGTTCCCAATGGTGCTGAGGTGGGAAGTGAGAAGTACGAGTATAAACTAAGCTGGTTAAAGCTGTTAAAAGAGTATGTGCGATCGCTCTTAGAGACTCAACCTCATCAACTCTGTATCTGTGGGGATTTTAACATTGCTCCCGATGACCGAGATATTCATAATCCCAAGAATAAAGACAAGCATATCATGGCATCGCCAGCAGAACGCCAAGCCTTAGAGGAAGTGTTAGCGCTAGGCTTAGGAGATGCGTTTCGCAAGTTTACTCAAGACGGGGGTCATTTTAGTTGGTGGGATTATCGCCGTGGTGGGTTTAGCCGCAATCGAGGGTGGCGAATTGACCATCATTATCTGACGCCGAAGCTCTATGAAGCCGCAACCCGTTGTAGGATTGATGTAGAACCCAGAAAACTGGAGAAACCGAGCGATCATGCACCAGTGATTGTTGAATTTGAGAGTTAATACCAAGTTGCGTTCTATCATGTCATTGGAGAGCGAAGCGAAGAATCTGGACAGATGCGCGAGCGTCATTCCGTTTCACTGCATTCTGCTCAGCATGACAGATTCTACCTTAGACTGCAACTTGGTATAAGATCGATAGCACTGACTTAAAGCTGGGTTTGTAGTAGGCACGAAGCGTGCCAGAAGCGAAGACAGCGCTGACTACAAACTCTAAAGTCAGTGCCATTCGAGTTAAGATAATTTTGTGCGATCGCGGGTGATGAATGGCAAACATAGAAAATCTGTAAAAGCGACATTTGGTAATAAAAAATCTGTAGAGGCGACCCGCTTGCTCTTAGTGTTAACTTAAAGACAAAAGTAAGGATTCTCTTACTCCCCTCTCCCGTGCAAAAAAAAGCGAAGCATCCTCTGTCATCCCCCCTCTTGTAGGGGGGAACGAGGGGGGTCGGGAGAGGGGCTGGGGGTGAGGGGTCGCCCTGTATATTAACGCAGAGAATGAGGAGGTTTTTATGTATTTAGTAACAGGTGCTACGGGAGGATTAGGACGCCGGATTGTCCGGGTGTTACGGGAACAGGAATTACCCGTGCGGGCATTTGTTCGATTATCGTCAAATTACAAGGAATTAGAAAACCGAGGCGCGGAGGTTTTTATTGGCGATTTGAGCGATGATAGAGACATCGAAAAAGCCTGTCAGGGAGTTGATTATATTATTAGCGCTCACGGGTCTGGAGGCAATGCTCAAGCCATCGATTATCGCGCCAATCGAGAACTGATTGATCAGGCAAAAGTGCTGGGAATTAAGCAGTTTGTTTATATTTCAGTATTAGGTGCAGAACGAGAGTATGAAAATGCCCCCGTGTTTAAAGCGAAGCGAGCGACGGAAAAGTATTTACAAGGGAGTGATATTACCTATACGATTCTTCGCCCCTCTGGTTTTGCCTCCAATCTTTTACCATTAGCGGAGCGATTTCGTGAAACTGGGGTTTATCTGCTCAACGGGAATCCCAAACATCGCTCCTCTATTGTGAGTACCGATGATTTAGCAAAAATTGCCGTTGATTCGATTAGCATTGAAGCCGCACACAATCAAATTTTTCCGGTAGGAGGACCCGATATTCTCAAACGGGAAGATATCCCTCAGATTTTTGGTCGTGTGTTTAATCGGGAACCGATTATTATCAATCCGCCCTTATTTGTCTTTGATGGGGTAAAAACGGCATTAGAGTTAGTTAATCCCAAAGTTCGCAATGGGTTAAATACGCTGCGAACCTTACTCACGAATGAATTTTTCTGTACGCCGGAACAAATTGCCGAGATTGAGTCTATCTACAATTTGAATATGGAATCTCTAGAACATTTTATTAAGCGGTATTTAGTGACATAATCTCGTTCGTAGTAAGAGCTTTAGCCTGTTCGTAGTAAGGGAACCTTAGCCCTAGATTTTGTTAAGCTTGATGCAGGGCGACCCGATAGAATTAAGGGTTAGGTGTTGTTAATTGTATGCGGCGGGTCGCCCCTACAGATCAATTGGTCTGGGTGGGTTCGGGTACTGAATTTGATATAATTAACCATTCAAAGGCTAGGGTATCATAATGAAAATTAATTTAGAAAACTGGTCAAATCGGCTTTTATTCGTGCTTATATCCACAGATTTGCTTTTTATTGCTTTGCATATTATTTATAAGACGACTGAATTGATTTCGGATTCATCTTTCTCCCTTTCAAGGGATAGGGGATACCCTGAGGTATTTCAATATGTAAAAGCATACTGGATTGCGCTTTTATTTTTGATTTTAGCTATAAAAAAACAGACCTTTCTCTATCTGGCTTGGTCTCTATTATTTGTTTACCTGTTACTCGATGATTCTATGGAAATCCATGAAACCGGAGGAGATTCTATTAGTAAGTAGCTAGCTTTTCCCAGCCTATTTAACTTACGACCAGAAGATTTAGGTGAATTGGTAATATCAATTTTAGCCAGTTTATTTTTTCTGTTTTTAATCGCGATTGCCTATCGATTCAGTGATTCTATTGCTAGGCAAGCATCAAGGTATATGATTGGTATGCTGTTCATGCTGGCGTTCTTTGGAATTATCATAGATATGTTGCATATTATGAGCCGATCATTATCTATAGAAATTGTAGAGGACTTTATCGGTATGGTGGAAGATGGTGGCGAACATCTGGTTATGAGTGTCATGGCTTGGTTTGTATTTTTACTGTTCGAGACTTCACCATCAGGGAACCAAATGTTTAAAGATTATTTGTCCAAAAAGTCTTCAAGAATGGAAAACAAACGCCCGTGATATCTTGGTGATGAGTATCTAAACGAAAGCCATATCAACCCTCAATCCGATCCGCGATCGCACGTCCAATTTCCAGGGAAGCGGTAGCCGCTGGAGAGGGCGCATTACAGACATGTAGGGTTTTATGTCCTTCGACAATCAGAAAATCATCCACTAATTGACCATTCTCCATCAAGGCTTGGGCGCGAACGCCTGCATGAGTAGGGATTAAATCATCGGCTTGAATCTCCGGAATTAACCGTTGTAAACTGCGAACAAATGCAGCTTTACTAAAGGAACGAATAATTTCATCCACGCCAATTTTCCAATAACTTTGTGCCAATTTCCAACACCCTGGAAATGTAATAATTTCCACAAAATCTTCCCAGTCAAAATCGGTCTTTTTATACCCTTCCCGCTTAAAACTTAGCACTGCATTTGGACCCGCATGAATACCGCCATCAATCATGCGGGTAAAATGTACGCCTAAGAAGGGAAAATTAGGATTCGGAACCGGATAAATTAGATGTTTCACCAGATATCGCTTTTCCGGCTTCAATTCGTAATATTCCCCCCGAAATGGTACAATCTTAGCTGGTGGCTGCATTTGACCCAATTTCACCACGCGATCGCTCTGCAATCCAGCACAGTTAATCGCCATCCCCGTTTCAAATTCTCCTTGATTGGTTTCAACGACTAAACCGTCAGATGTTTCCCGCAGATTTTGCACCGTGGTATTTAATCGCAGTTCTCCCCCTTGGGCGGTAATTAATTCCACATATTTTTCACACACTTGCCGATAATCCACAATCCCCGTCGCCGCCACCCGAATTCCACCAACAGAACGGACATGAGGTTCAATTTCAGAGACTTCTTCTGGACTAATTCGAGTCACTGTTAACCCATTTTCTAATCCCCGTTGATAGAGATTATCCAGCAACGGCAATTCCTCCGCTTCTGTCGCTACAATCACTTTGCCACAAACATCATGAGGAATCCCATGTTCCTGACAAAATCTGACCATAGACAGATTCCCTTCACGGGCAAACTTTGATTTAAAACTGCCTGGTTTATAATAAATCCCCGAATGAATGACCCCGCTATTATTGCCTGTCTGATGATATGCCCAACGGTTCTCTTTTTCCAAGACTAAAATCTTACAGTCAGGGTAGCGTTGTCCGATGGCTAACGCTGTAGACAAGCCAACTATTCCGCCACCGATAATTGTAAAATTATATTGTGTCATTGGTCATTTGTCATTGGTCATTTGTCATTTGTCATTGGTCATTGGTCAAAACACTGATTTCACGGATTTATTGGAGAGATAGGGGTAGGGAGGTGAGAGCTTATTGACACTGATTACACAGACAAGGAAAGTTCTCTCATCTCCCCCATCTTCCCCATCTCCCCCATCTCCCCCATCTCCCCCATCTCCCCCATCTCCCCCATCTTCCCCATCTTCCCATCTACATTTGCGGTGCGATCGCGTACTCAACTAACTGGGCTATTTTTTGCCGCAGAGTTTCTAGTCCTAACCGTTTGCTAGCTGAAACAAATACCCCTTGGGGAAATTCTTCTTGGGCTAAGGTTAGGGTATCACTGTCTACTTCGTCAATCTTGTTAAACACCACTAGAATCGGTCCGGGTGTCACGGGCATGTCTGCCAAAATGGACATGACTGAACGAATATGATTTTGCCATGCGGGATGGGATAAATCCACCAGATGGATTAACGCATCGGCTTCTGTCACCTCTTCTAGGGTGGCGCGGAAGGAATCGACGAGGGGGGGTGGTAATTCGTGAATGAATCCCACGGTGTCGGTTAGCAACACTGTAATCGATTCCCCAGTCTCCGCATAAGTAATCGGTAAACGTCGGGTAGTGGGGTCAAGGGTGGCAAACAATTGATCAGCGGTGTAAACTTCGGCATTCGTTAATGTATTTAACAACGTCGATTTGCCCGCATTTGTATAACCCACAACAGAAATCGTTGGCACATCTTGTTTTTGGCGTCGTTGTCGCATCCGCGATCGGTGTGCCTGCAACTGGTTCACCTCTTGTTGCAATCGGGCAATCCGGCGCTGAATTGCACGGCGTTCGGTTTCCAGTTTGGTTTCCCCTGGTCCACGAGTGCCAATTCCACCGCCTAATCGGGACATGGCTTGACCTCGACCCGTGAGGCGCGGCAGCATGTATTCTAATTGGGCTAATTCGACTTGTAATTTCCCGGCACGGGATTGGGCGCGTTGGGCGAATATATCGAGGATGACTTCCGTGCGATCAACGACTCGTACCCCAGTTTGGGCTTCTAAGTTGCGGATTTGGGCGGGGGATAAGTCGCGGTCAAATACGACCAGATTCGCCCCTAATGTCTGCACCGTCAGGGCAATTTCCTGCACTTTTCCCGCGCCGACAACGGTTTGGGGATGGGGTTGCGATCGCCTTTGTCGCAGCGTCTGTAATACTTCCCCTCCGGCGGTTTGCACCAGTCGGGCAATTTCGGCTAACCCGTTTTCAAACTGCCCCTTACTCATATTCCCTGTCATTAACCCGACAATCAACACCCGATCTTGATCAACATCGACGTGTTGGGCGATAAATTCACGACGGAATTCGGCTTCAAGTCCTTCGACTAAATCAAAGAAATCTTGTTTTGTCAATACATCCAGACTTAATGCTGGGGACATAAGCCAATTGGGTTGACCATCGTTGTCTTGTCTGGATGACTGAGTAACGGGAATCAGGTGGGCTAAATAGGTTTCGTTCACATATCCGGTTGCGCCTCCCCCCCGCCGTTCAAATCCTGACTCACTCACAGTTAGCAGAACTAACGCATCTAAGCGCTGAATCGCCATGGCGGTTAAGTCCGGGTTACGCGGGGTATGGGATTTGAGTTGAGTCGCAATACAGCGAATCCCACACAATCGTTCTGCACCATAGCGGGGTAACTCCAATGGGGGGATTTTGGTTTGCGTTGGTGTTCCCACTCCCACTCGAATCACCTGTCCTCGACGATTCAGGTAAGTACACAAGGGCTGTTTGAGATCAGCGCTAATCGCGGCTAACCGTTGGGCAAATTCCGGCGTCGTCAAGCGATCGCCCGGTAAGCGCTGGTGATAGAGGCGTTGCAGTTGTTTAAGCTGGCTAGGCTTTAAGCCGACAAGATTGCCATAGATCGTTTCGATAGGCGACTCCCAGTAAACTGGCTCCTGACTCTACTTTTGTTTATTTTAGATCCTCCCCGGTGTCAACGCACGAGGATTCCTTACCAGCCAATCCAAATGTAGGGGCGGGTTTAGGAACTCAAGTAACGGGGAAATTACACCATTTCATCCAAAACCCGCCCTGCCAAAATTTTGAACCCAACCAATAACCTCAATCCAAAACTCACGCCGCACGGTTAAGCAGACGGCGGGTTTTGTTGTCTTGTTTAAGATTCAGCCAAATTAACGAATTTCTTTACCCGGCAGTAAATGTATCCTAGAATTGACCTAACCTTAGTGCGTAGTGCTATATCTACCAGCCAATCCAAATGTAGGGGCGGGTTTAGGAACTCACGTAACGGGGAAATCACTACATTTCATTCAAAACCCGCCCTGCCAAAATTTTGAACCCAACCAATAACTTCGTGCCTACTACGAACCCATTGTTTTTGTAGTATTCTGGTGGCATTATTGCACAAGAGGAGGGCGGGTTTTGTTTTTCCGTTGGTGGTGAGGAGGGCGGGTTTTGTTTTTCCGTTGGTGGTGAGGAGGGCGGGTTTTGTTTTTCCGTTGGTGGTGAGGAGGGCGGGTTTTGTTTTTCCGTTGGTGGTGAGG